>QNAF01000072.1 GCA_003641405.1 Candidatus Zixiibacteriota bacterium
ATCCACGGTTTGACTCCCTGGGGTGGTTGCGCCAGAAGTCAACTCTCCATGTCTGGATATCCTTGTTTGGAAATCTGAGAGCCGCAAACGGTATGGCCATCTCTACCTGGTAGCCGGAATCCGTAATCATGCCGGCTGACTCCCAAATAAGATCAAAACCGCCATCCTGGCCGGTAGGCGTCCACATGGCGTCGGCCTGAACTCCGTAAGGGTTCACATTCAGCGTGTAAGCCCAGGCTGCGTCACCGTAGGTGTCGAGGAAAAAGCCGACATTGTCATCATTCCACAGCCGTCCTCTCTCGCAGAGCGAAGCTCGGATTGTGCTCGGGTCATCATAGCAGATGAACGACACATACAGGTTGCCGTCGTCATACGTTATGTATGCGATGGTTTCAACGGGTGGTTTAGTCTGGTCACCCGGATTGTGCTCGGCAAAGTTGTCCGCCCGCGCGGCGCCCTGCCAGCCGGGATCGTCAAGCTTGCCATCAATGCTGATATCACCGGCAGCTTTGGTAACGTTCATACTGGGATGATATACGGGGACGAAGGTATCATCGGCCTGAACCGCCTGTGCTATCACTGCGAACAAAACAAACGACAGTAGCCAGGTCAGACGTGCAGCGTTATGTGTGGTTTTGAAACTCATGGGTCCTCCAGTCTTGGTATGCTCCGGCGATGTGCGCCTGGCTGCGGTCTATCAAACATCGGGACACCGGTGCTCAGTTTTCCGCGCGCCACTTCTCACTCTTGTCCTTACCAACAGACGAATACTTCTGCGATTCTGTTCAAATCCATTTCATAATGCGGAGTTGGTAAGAAGACAGCTCTGGAGGAGCAGTGATACAATTGCCTCGATACAGCGTTACACCATATTGGCAGGGAACATACCGCAACTTGGGAATTGTCCTCAGACGTCCGTCTCATACCTCACCGCTTTGTCTGTTTCAATACCCTAACTGCGCCAATGCGTTATTCTCTACGCAGGTATCGACTGGAAGTTGCACGAATAGATTCGATAAGAAGGACTATTTGTTCGGTTCTTCAAATCGCCGAGGATGTTGACAAACCCCTCTTCTGTAACATGATGTAACGTGACAGGTCACTGCGTGTCGGGTCACAATCTCCCGCCCAGGCGGGAAATCAGGACCCGACACAACACTGCTACGGGGTTTTTCAACAAGCTCCGCCTTTCCGGGTCAGGTCAATCCCTTGTTGCGAAGCTCTTCCACTATCTTCTGGTGCTGACGGATTCTCTTGACCCATTCCCGCTCGACACGCCGCCGCTCTTTCTGGTTCTTTCGGATAGCAAGCCTGTCCTGTTCCTTCCTGAGTTTCAAGTAACTCTCGTACCGTTTAGGATCCAGATCACCGTTTTCCAGAGCTGTCAAAATGGCGCAACCCGGCTCGGTGACGTGCTGACAGTTGTTGAAACGGCACTGTGTCATGAGTTCTTCGATGTCAGTGAATGTTCTGGCAAGAGCGCCATCATCGTTCCACATCTGGATTTCCCGAAGGCCGGGAGTATCGATCAGTATCCCACCGGTAGGCAGTTGGATCAACTCACGATGAGTAGTGGTGTGGCGACCACGACTGTCTGCCAGGCGCACTCCGCCGGTGTCCAGACGATCTTCGCCTATGATCCGATTGATCAGAGTTGACTTACCTACGCCTGATGAGCCGAGAAGCGCGATTGTGTTGCCTTCAATGAGATGCTCAGTGAGAGCTTCCATCCCTTCTCCGGTCGCTGCGCTGACGGCGTATATGGGTACGCCAAAGGCTACTGCCTCGGCATCGCGCACAGCTCCCTCGACATCTTTACAGATGTCGGATTTGTTCAGGACAACTACGGGCGAAGCACCACTGTCCCAGGCTGTTGACACATAGCGCTCTATCCTTCGTACGTTGAAGTTGGCGTCCAACCCGGTCACCAGAAAGAAGGTGTCCACATTGGTTGCCAGGACCTGCTCCTCGATTTTTCCTTCACCATACTTCGGTCCTCCTGCCAGGACGGCTTTGCGGGAGAAACTACTCTTGCGCGGAAGCAGGGCGTGGATTATGCCGGTGCCCTCTTCCGGTCTGGCGTTGATTGCCACCCAGTCGCCGACAGTTGGGAACTCGGCTCGTGAGTGTGTTTCATGTCGCATCTTGCCGGAGATTTCGGTCGTTAGCTCGCCGCATTCACAGCAGACTATGCATCGGTCTCGGTGCTGCAACACAACGCGGGCGGGCAGAAATCCCTTGTTTTTGTATGGTACAAACTGATGTTCAAAAAACGGTTTCCAGCCTAAGCTGATAAGATTCATTTCTTTGATCCTCAATATAGGTTGATCTTCCCCGCGATCCCTGCAAACGAAAACGACAAAGAAAAGGGCCACAGGCATTTGTCGCACCCGCGGCCTAATAATGAAAAAAGCCGCCCTTGGCAGGGAGGCTATTGAATTCAGCTGCCTAATTTGCAGGCGTCAGCAATAACTCTCCACGAGGTGCAACATTACAATTGCTTTGGAAACTACAATTGTCATAAAGCTAATGTCTCCTCTGGCTAAGAGTTATCACTGTCCACTACTACGATTGAATGTAAGGAATGTTACAGCAATGTCAAGGGAAAAGAGCGGGTGCAATGTCTACTACCGGATAATCGCGAACTTACCTATCTGGGTGCGGGTGTCGGACTCGACTACCCAGTAGTACAAGTTGGACTCAACCGTCATTACGTTTCGGCTGATCAGGTCCCAGGTGTCATGCATCGCCTCAGGACCGCCGTCGGGATAGTTATGGTGAATCGTGCGGACCCGGTCGCCGTCGAGAGTGAATATGTGAATAGTGCAGACGCGCGGAAGGTTCGCGAAATGTATCCGGCGTGAACGATCTGGAATCTCATCACCACGACGATTCTCGTATCCATGACCGGGATAGTCAGCATCGATCCGGTAAGGATTCGGATAAACGTAGACGTCGAGATTCTCTGACTCCACATCGTCAACCGAGGTCTGCGCGTAAGCCCTCTGAAGATTGTTAAGAGGGTTGCTCTCCTGTGGTGGCACCGAACTACCACGGAAACCAAAGTCAAAAGCTGTCACACTGACAAAATACGGCACGGTCGGCAAGAGATTGTCACAGACATATTCGTACTCGTAGTATTTCGGAACAGGCTTTTCGTAGTCATAAATAAGGTCGTCTTCACTCCAGAGTTTAGGATCGTCGGGCGGCTTGGTAGCATCGGGGTAGACCTTGCGAATGCCGTGCGGGTTAGTCAGGCTCGACTGGTTGAAACCCATTCTGGTAAAATAGTGGTGCTCGGTACCATGTTTGTACGGAGCGGACTTCGTCCACACCAGCGGCAAGAACTCAGGGTCGGCATAGAACGTTCGCAGAGAATCCAGCGTGAACGGGTCTTCGGAGTTCACCCAGCGACCACCGGCAGAAAAGCTGGTCCAGATGTAGCGGTTGTAGTTCTCGTTGTCAAAAGATGACAAGACCGAGAGGCTGGTCTCCCGCTCGTCAAGACCGCAATAGACTTTGTAGCCTTCGAAATCTTTCACACCGGTGAACGGATCAACAAACGTCTCGGAGTAGTAGCCGTTGAACCGGATTGTCAGTTGACCGGTCTGGGGGAGGATTTGCGTATACGGCGCTGGTGGCGGAGCGTCGGCTTTGAAATCCGGCACCCCGTCACCCTTGTACCAGGTAGTGTCGCCGTTGCAGATGCGCTTCTCGCCGTAGTAACCGTCGCCGTCAGTGTCCACTCCGGGGTTGTCATAGACACGTTTGGCCCAGTTAGCGTTGGCGGCAAGTTCGGAGAAATCGAGTTGGTTGTAGAACACTTCAGGGTGGTTTGGGTCAAACAATCGGTCAAATGCTGTTGGATCGTGGTGGACATTGTCCCCACCTACAACCGCAACCGTGAAATTGATACTCTGCTTTGGCGGTAGATCGAAAGGGCCAATAGACAGCGTGGTCAAGTAACTACCCCACGCCACAAACTCCTCTACATGTGATGGAGGTGGTAACCAACCCTGTGAGGTATGGTCAATTGCAGTGAACATAAAGTCATAGTCGATTCCTGGACGACTGAGCGCGTAATACATGTTGGCGTCACCACATGGATAGGCAAGCCAGGGGCCAATAGGACGGAAGGGATCGCTAAGCGTACCTTGTTTGCGAGGACCCCAGTGGAGATAGCCGGACCAGTTGTAGTTCACCGTCAGGTTTTCACTCGATCCTCCCAGAAACATGATTCCCACCGCCGCCAGAGGTGAGAACGGTGTAAACTGACCTCCCTCCGGATTGCCATCAAAGTCCATACCGTATGCCACTTGCAACGTGTCTCCGGCCAGCACCTCAGACCACCTCAACACCCACAATCCAGCGGCCAAAACTCAGATCCAGCGCGGAGATAACTTCCGGGAAAATCGTCAGGATTCAGCCGGACCGGAGTCAGATTCGGTGTCGTCCGGCTTTCCCTTGGCCATAATGGCAAAAGGCACCACGGCATAGCCAATAACCAGGACAATCGGCGCCAAGGTCTTTGAGATTGCGTTGTCTGGATCATCACCGTAGCCCAGGAACACATAGCCAATCGCTATCACAGCGAGGGCAATCCCAAACAGGATGTAATTCTTCGGGCCAAACGGCCAGATAATCGTCTTGGAGACTTCTTCAGTCTTTTTCTTTGTCGTCGTCTTCTTCGTAGCCATAAGCTTTCCGACCTAAGATAGCGTTCAGATATTCTCTGTCAAGGATCTTGAATGCCGAGTTGGGCTGTTAGTCGAATCCAATTGCTTATACCATCCTGACAGACCAACCGCCCAGACAAACATCAGCAAGGTCCGCACTTCCTCATCAGCAAACGTAGCCTCTGTCAGCGAAGTCGCCAAAAAGACAAGAGATGCCAGCAAGCCTGCCGCCGAGGTACGGCGATGAAATGATTCCCGCTCGGATCGGCGGTATCCGTACCAGAAATAGATCAGCGCTGTCAGCCAGAGGCCAGCAAAACAGAGACCCCCTGGAATTCCTGTATGGACAGTAATATTCAGGAAATCATTGTGTGAGTGTCCGTACAGGTGAATCGGATGTAGCTCTGGCCCGACCGTCTCCTGATAGACTTTACAGAAATTACCAGCCCCAATGCCAATCACGGGGTGTTCACGGATAATCTTAAGAGAATTCTCCCAGACAAACCGTCGGCTGCCCTGCCAGTAGGTGCCCAGATTACGCTCAATACCACTCCGAGTGTCAGTTGGTGTAAATCGTTCGCGGATCTGATCGGAGGCAAGCACCGTCACAATAACTGCCGCCACTACCGCAAGTACCAGCCAGCGCCACTTCTTGCCTGCAAACAACAGAAGAAGTAAAAGACCAACAAACATCGCCACTATCGGACTACGGCTGTTCCCCATTACCGTACCGGCCACAGCAGCTACACCCCCAAACATAATCAACCAGCGCTGCCACCGCTTCAGGCTGCCTGAACCGACCATAACGAATCCCAAGAGGAACAGTGCCGCAGTCGCCGAATAATTACCGTAGGTGAGTGCGTGCGAGAAGTTCCCGGACATCCTGACCGTGTCAACCCGTGTGAAAAACTGGAAAGCCGTGTAGGCAGCGACGAGTATCACACCTACTGACAAAGCTGTGAGCAACCAGTTGAGTTTCTTCTCGTCCTGCGCCAGGGAAATTACTACCGGGATTATGAGAAAGAGCCACTCCTCCTTTGCACCGGAAAGCGAACTGAGTGGTGTTTGACCACATATTGCGGAGATAATCATCCAACCAACGTAGATTGCCACAGCCAGATAGAACCAGCGGAGTGAACGGACAAACGGCTGGTAACGCTGCCATACAATAATTGTCAGAAAGATAACCAACGCCAGAGCGAGTGCCGACTGAGTCAGGGCTATTGAGAATGAGGAGGCAGTTACAACTAACAGAAAGAGGTAGAACAACCAGTCGGTCAGCTTGTCAGGTGCGCTCATCTTTATGCAAACAGGTCGCGTTCGACCATTTCTACAAGCTGATGAATGAGGAACAGATGCTCTTCCTGAATGCGCTGCGTTGATGGATGCGGAATGATCAGCGGTCGTTCCAATATCTTGGCCAATTTGCCGCCATCGCCGCCTAAAAGCGCCACGGAAATGAGGTTCTGCTGTGTTGCCGTCTTGACGGCCCGGATGAGATTCTCGGAATTCCCCGAAGTCGACATGACAATCAGCATATCCCCCTTGTTGCCAAGACCCTCCACCTGGCGTGCGAATATGTTCTCGAAACCAAAGTCGTTGCCTGCCGCTGTTAGCACGGCAGTATCCGCTGTGAGGGCAATTGCCGGAAGTGACTGGCGGCTTCTCTCCGATGTCAACCGAATCACAAGTTCGGCTGCAAGATGCGAAGCCATCGCTGCGGAACCGCCGTTGCCTGCAATAAGCAGCTTCCCGCCGGAGCCTATCACCCCGGAGACCAGGGCCGCGAATTCAAACAAGCGCTCGCCAAGCTGTTCAACCACGGCCTGACGAAGTACGCTTGATTCACTGGCTTGCTTCTGTAGTTCGAGTTGCGCTTCCTGTTGATTCATACAGCAATTGTCTCCTTTGGATGTGATGCCGCCGTCAACTCACGCAACGAACCAAAACCGGGGTCGCGCTCAAGACGGGTACCCATTACTATGAACGAAGCACCGGCATTTACCAGCGCCGCGCAGTCGTCAGGAGTCTGAAGACCTCCTCCTACCAGCAACGGAATATCCACAGTCTGAGAGACAGCGTGTACCATGTCCAACGGCACCGCCAGTTGAGCGCCTGACCCGGCTTCGAGATAGGCCAGCTTCATTCCCATATACTGCGCGGCTAATGCATGAGCGCACGCAATATCCGGTTTGTCGCGCGGAATCGGAAGGCTCCCGGAAATGAACTGCACCGAGGTCAGCGGTCCGGACTCAATCAGCATATACCCCGTCGGAATGGCTTCCAGTCCTGACGCCTTGACAAACGGTGCGCCCTTGACCTGTTCATCAATCAGGTACTGAGGATTGCGACCGGATATCAGAGAAGTAAACAAGATAGCATCAGCGTGCGACGTAATCTGCGTAAACGAACCGGGGAATATGATCACCGGCAGGGGTGTCATCGACTTGATCTCTTTGACCGCATACGCAAAGTTACCTGCCATCATAAACGACGTTCCCACCAGGATGGCGTCAACGCCACTATCGGCGGCTGCTTCCGCCAGCGCCAGGTAATCTGTCTCAGGAGAGCGATCAGGATCGATCAATAACAAGAACCCACCGCCACGCCTTTCCCTGGCGTCCATCAGTGCCTGGTATACTTCAGCCATCAGTTTATCCTTGTTTCTCGCTGAGCATCTTCTCCGCTTCGTCGAACAACTGCTGTGCGTCGGTTCCAATCGGCACCCCACCCTGGGCAAAATTCGGCTTACCGCCGCCGCGCCCGTCGAATTTCGCCAATAGGTCTTTGGCCAGTTTGCCGGCATGTATGCCGTGTGACTTGATAGCCGTAGCGCTGGCCGCAAGCATGACTGTGACTTTTTCCCCGGTGGTACCCATCGTCAGCGCGACCACCGGAACATTCTGATCCTTTCGGCTGTCGATCCAGGCCGACATGGAGTCACGATCCGTCTCGTCAAAACCGTGTGTCCACAAACTGATCCCAGCAACCTTGATCTCGGTGCCGACCGTCTGTCCACCACCAGCAACAAGTTCCGTCTTGGCTTTCTTCAACTCTTTCTGGAGCGAAGACGCCGTCTCTTTGAGTTGCTCGATCCCAGCCAGCGCTTCACTTTCTGTCCGATTGACCAACAAGCTTGCCCGGCGACGGAACTCCTTGTTTTCGAGCATCTGTTTCTGTGCCTCGCGACCTGTGATCGCTTCCATGCGACGTACACCGGATGCAATCCCCGTCTCAAGCGTCACGAAGAACGGCCCTATCTGGCTGGTGTTGTTCACGTGTGTACCGCCACACAGTTCGATAGAGAACTCGTGCTCATCCTCGCCAATAAACACGGTCCATACTACATCGCCATACTTCTCGCCAAACAGTGCCATCGCGCCCTTGGCCTTCGCTTTGTCTACAGTCAATTCCCGAGTGACTACTTCCCAGGCGCCGAGTATCTGTTCGTTAACGATTCGCTCGACTTCAGCAATTTCGTCAGGCGTCATAGGCTGATGGTGAGAGAAGTCGAACCGTAGCCGGTCCGGACCGACATATGATCCCGATTGCTTGACATGTTTGCCGAGTACTTTGCGCAGTGCAGCATGCGCGAGATGGGTAGCGGTGTGGTTGCGCATGATATCCAAGCGGCGGTCGGCATCGACCGTGGCGGTGACCTTCGTTCCCTCCTTGAGATCATTGAGTTCACCGCTGACAAGCGCGCCTTCATGAAGATAAACGTCGTTGTGCAAGTGTACGGACATGACATCGAGTCGTGCACCATTGGTTGTGATAACACCTGTGTCGCTGGTCTGACCACCTGCTTCAACATAAAACGGAGTTTGATTCAGAACGACGAATACATGAGGAATCTCTTCACCCGACACCTTTTGAGATCGATATGTATCCTGCACTTCACATTCAGTTGATAGCGTTCCACGTACAAACTCCGTCGCAGGATACTGGATGTTTTCCCCATCGAGTATCTTCGTGATCAAACGTGCCTTCGATTCAAACTTCCCCCCCGCCCTTGACCGTTCCTGCTGTTGACGCATACGCTCTTCAAATCCCTCGACATCAACGCTGAGGCCATACTTCGCGGCTTCGATCTGTATCAGATCAAGCGGAAATCCGCATGTGTCGTACAAACCAAAGGCGGTCTCGCCGTTGATTGTGTAGCCCTTGCCCTTCAATTCCTTGTGAATAGACCACTCTCGGTTACGCACTTGAGACGTATGTGGACCCAGAAAAGCAAGCGTCTTGCCTTTCTTGTCTGGAAAAGCAAGGTTGTATGCAATCGTGAAGACTTTCTCACACCCGGTGTCAAGCGTGCAGCAAAACGATTCTTCTTCGGATTTAATCACATTCATTACGTGCTGTTGTTTTTCGCGAATCTCCGGGTAGGCGTTCCCCATCTCGTTGACCAGCACCGGCACCAGCTTGTGGATGAACGGCTCGTTCGCGCCCAGTTCACGCCCGTGGCGAGCGGCTCGTCTGAGAATCCTTCGAAGCACATATCCTCGTCCCTCGTTAGAGATACCGGCGCCGTCAGCCAGCGCGAATGTCAGCGCCCGGACATGATCGGCGACGACATGGTGCGACGAGATATTGTCGGCATACCGTGTCCCCGTAAGATCAGACACAGCGGCAATCAAGTTCTTGAAAATATCAATGCCGTAGTTGCTGTCGACATTCTGCATTATCGCCGCTATTCGTTCAAGACCGGCCCCGGTATCGACGGATGTCTTTGGAAGCGGCGTGATAGTGCCGTCGGCAGATCGTTCATACTGCATGAACACCAGGTTCCAGAACTCTACAAAGCGATCTGTTTCACCGTTGACAACATCGTTCGGTCCGGTACCGTACTTCTCTCCGCGGTCGAAATGGATTTCACTGGACGGCCCACAAGGACCGACATCACCCATCGCCCAGTAATTGTCTTTTTTGCCGAACCGCATCACCCGACCGTTTTTCAACTCAGGGGCTATCTTCTCCCACAACTCAAACGCCTCGTCGTCCTCTTCATAGACACTGGCGTACAGACGGTCTTTCGGCAGTCCAAGGTCCCTGGTTACCCATTCCCAGGCGTAGGCAATGGCCTCTTCCTTGAAGTAATCCCCAAACGAGAAATTGCCCAGCATTTCGAAAAACGTGTGATGCCGCGCGGTGAAACCGACATTGTCCAGATCGTTGTGCTTGCCACCGGCACGGATACATTTCTGTGTACTGGTAGCGCGGGGTGCTTCCGGTTTGCGTTTGCCGGTGAATATATCCTTGAACTGGTTCATCCCGGCATTGATAAACAGGATGGTCGGATCCTCAAACGGAATCACCGGTGAGGAAGGCACCAGTCGGTGGTCGTGTTTCTGGAAATAATCCAGAAATGATTTTCTTATATCAGCCGTCTTGATTTTCGCCAACCTCTTCCGTTCTTTGCTGCAGCGTTTCAAAAGCGGTCCTGGCTGCGTCGTAGCCAAACCCGCGCCGTGACAGGTAATTATAGGCCTTACTGCGGGCAGTTTCAACATCAAACTGCTGAAGGC
>QNAF01000073.1 GCA_003641405.1 Candidatus Zixiibacteriota bacterium
ATACGGTGGGCGGTGTACGTCCTCGTGCGCCGCCTGGCGCCGAGATATCGGCAGACGAGGACGTCTGCCGCGCACGGGACCACTCACTCAGAGGAAAAGTAGCAATAGCTCTGGAGCATAATAACAGAACCTAACAAGGCGCTACGCTTGTCAGCCCAGCAACTGACCCTCGATGAAGTTCTCGTAAGCTGCCGTGATGCGAACCCTGACGATCTGACGTCCACCGCTGTAGCTCGCAGGCAACTTGACACGTACGTAGTTGTCTGCAATGCCGAAAAGATCGGCGCTGCCCGGCTTCCGGTGCTCGGAGATTACTGCCAGCACCTTGTTGATCTGCCGTTTGTGGAGTCCGTGGCGGAGTCGGTTTGATATTTCGATCATCGTCGAGCAGCGCTCCTTGATCGCCGTTGGGCTAACCTTATCAGGCAACCCTGCAGCAACGGTTTGAGCACGATCGGAGTAGCTGAAAACATGAAGATAATCAACGAGATCAGAATCTACTGCAGCACAAGCGAGTCGGAAATCTTCTTCGGTTTCCCCCGGAAAGCCTGCAATCATATCCGATCCGATAGTCACTCCTGGAATAGCCTGCCGGATTGCTTCCGCTCGTTTGACGTACTGTTCGAGTGAGTACGGTCGGCGCATCAGTTTGAGGATATTCGGTGAGCCAGACTGCAATGGAATATGAATGTGACGACAGATTCGCTCGCCAGCGTCGGTGCATACATTGAGTAACTCGTCAGTAACTGTCTGGGGTTCGATTGAAGAAAGCCGGATACGCGTCAGACTGGTTTCTCGCAACAGAAACTTGCAGAGTTGCGCAAGGGTTTTGACGTCTGCCCTACCGTCGGGATCAGAGTAACTGCCCAGATGCAGCCCGGTCAGTACTATTTCGCAGAATCCATTTCCAACCAATGAGTTTACATCATCGACTATCTCGGTCACCGGACGATTGATGAGACCTCCACGTACCCTTGGTAGTATACAGAACGCACACCGCTGGTTACAACCGTCGGAGACTTTCAGCCAGGCGCGATTAAACGTCTCGAACGCTACTTCCCATGATGAACAGGTCTCGATTGGCGCGTCCGTGAATAACTCAGGAAAATGGCTTGAGAGAATCTCTACAATCCGACTTTTGTCGCTGTTGGGGATTACAAGGTCAACGGCTTCCATCGAAGACACCTTCTCATGCTCCGAATCAACGTAGCAACCGGCGACCACCACGCGACTGTCCGGATTCTCCCGTCTGGCTTTGCTTATCAAATAGCGACTGGAGGAGTCAGCACGGTGAGTCACTGTACAGGTATTAATGATGTATAAATCAGCACTCTCGTCTTTGGCCGCACGGCGAAAACCGTACGGATACAGATCTACGGCCATTTTTTCTGTCTCGTACTGGTTGAGCCTGCAGCCGACAGTCTGCAATGATACAGTCTTTGAATCTGAAATCGTCATATTCTACAATATAGTATGATAAGGCTGAAACCTCGCCTGATTATTCGATTATGACGCAGATTGGTATGCTGTACGCTGCTGCCGAGTCAGTCCATAGTCTACTGTGGTTTTTCAGATCGAAACGCTGCAACGGCCAGTTCGACATCTCTTCGGCACCTGACATCCTGAAGCATCACCCTCAGTTCCTTAGCTCCCGAAAAGCCGGACGCATAGGCCATCAGATGCTTGCGCATAACGACAAAGCTCCTCTCGAACCCAAATACGGCTTCAAACAAAGCTGCGTGCTCAAGCAGTGTATCCAGTCGCTCGGTCAGGGTAATGGTTTCCGGCTGTCGTGTTCGTCTGAACAGCCACGGGTTGCCGAGCGCCGCCCTGCCCATCATCACTCCATCAACCCCAGTCTCGGCCGCCACCTTCTCTGCCTGCTGAAGAGTTTGAATATCACCATTGCCGATTATCAACACGCCGGTGCCTCTGGCCAACTCAACCAATCCGGGCATGACCTCCCAATGAGCACTGGGCCTGTACATTTGTTTTCTCGTACGCAGATGAAAGATGATCGCTGCAGGATTAGCCTCAAGAAGCGTAGATGCCCATTGTTCAGCATCAATCGTGCTGAAACCGATCCGCGTCTTAACGGATACTGGTAGATCACCGGCTCCCTCGATTGTCGCCTGTACGATTTCCTGTGTCAGCTCCGGTTCGTTTATCAGGGCCGCCCCTGCTCCCTGCTTGCAAATCACTTTGACCGGACAACCCATATTGATGTCAACACCATCGAATCCCAGTTCAACTGCAAGCCTGGCACACTCTCGGAACTTCTCAGGGTCAGTGCCAAAGAACTGGGCGACAATGGGATGTTCGGACTCGTCGAAACGGAGATGTTGGAGAAGATTCTTGCGGCCCGGACTACACAGACCGTCCACAGACACGAATTCAGTAAATATCACATCAGGCTTCCCACACCGCGCAACAAGACGTCTGTATACAGCATCTGTGATATCCGCCACGGGTGCCAGGGCCATGATTGGCCGCTCCAGTTGTGCCCAGAAACCTTTCTTACTTATAATAGAACTCATCGTTGCTAAAGAAAACGGCGGTCAGGTCATGACCGCCGTCCAATTTCAAACACCAAACACAGACTATTCCTTGGTTTCCTCGGAGTCATCCGACTTCGTCTCCTGCTCGGGGGGAGCAGCTTCCTCAGCGGGTTTCTCTTCGGGAGCAGTCTCGGCTTTCGCTTCGACAGTCTCTTCCTTAACAGGAGTTTCCTCTGCGGCAGGTTCTGCCGATGGGGTCGTGTCCTCAACTACTGGAGTCTCCTCGGCTGGAGCAGCAGTAGATGGCTCTGAATCAGAAGTCGCCTGGGGCTTCATCTCATCCGGCATAGCGTCACCAAGTGTCGTCACTGATTCCGCCGTATGCTTGGCCAGGTACTCCTCAAACTCAGCCTTCTCCCGCTTCTTATAGTAAGCGACAACAGAGAGAACGACCTTATGCATATTCTGATCGAATTCGATAACATGCAGCGGTATCTGTTCGCCATCTTTGAATACGTCCGTCGGGTTAGTGAGATCCTTGGCAGCCAATTGGCTGGTCGGGACGAACCCCTCAACGTTTTCGCCAAGGTCAACCACAACACCACGGTCGAATACTTTGATTATCGTACCCAGACATTCTGTCCCCGTGCCGAACTTGCTTGCCAATCCCGGCCAGGGATCATCGGTGAGCTGCTTGTACCCAAGAGAGATGCGACGGTTCTCGTTGTCGATCTTGATCACCATCACATCAACCGTGTCACTCTTCACCATGATTTCGGAAGGATGCTGAATCCGTCTGGTCCATGACATATCAGAGATATGCACCAGACCATCGATCCCCTCTTCGAGTTCCACGAAAGCACCGAATGCGGTCAGGTTACGAACCTTGCCTGTAATGACCTTGTTGATAGGATACTTGCCCTCGATGGTCAACCATGGATCAGGCTCCATCTGCTTAATACCGAGAGATATCTTCTCGTTGTCCTGATCAACAGACAATACGACTGCATCCACCTGATCGCCAACGGTCATGATTTTTGACGGATGCTTGATATGCTGGGTCCAGGACATCTCGGAGATATGAATTAAACCCTCAATACCCTTCTCCAATTCAACGAAAGCACCATAATCGGTGATAGAGACCACTCTACCGGTAACCTTCTTGCCGATAGGATACTTGGTTTCAATGTCTTCCCATGGATAAGGGGTCATCTGCTTCAGGCCCAGCGAGATACGCGTTGTACGCTCATCGAAGTCAAGTATCTTGACATCGATAGTTGCACTCAGAGCGACCATCTCGGAAGGATGCCTTACGCGGCCCCATGACATATCAGTAATATGAAGCAGACCGTCTACTCCACCCATGTCGATAAAAACACCAAAATCAGTAATGTTCTTGACTATACCCTGACGAACCTGGCCAACTTCGATATCTCTAAGCAGATCGCCGCGCATCTCTTCGCGCTCTTTTTCAAGCACTATTCTGCGAGAGACAACGATATTCCGCCGGCTCCGGTTCAGCTTGATGATCTTGACATCCATCATCTGACCGATGAGGGCATCAAAATCCGGTACCTGGCGCAATGATATCTGAGAACCGGGAAGGAATGCGTCAACACCCATAATATCGACAATCACACCACCCTTGATGCGTCGTACCACACGACCCTCGATTGCATCCCCGGCATCGTGGACGTCGCGGATCTTGTCCCAGACCAACATGAAGTCGGCTTTTTGCTTGGACAGAAGCAGGGCCCCGTTGGAATCCTCGATCTGTTCAAGAAAGACATCAATAGCTTCTCCCACCTTGATATTGAGTGGCAGGGGAAATTCGCCAAGAGGGATAATACCTTCAGACTTGAACCCCACATCGACGATTACATTGTCCTGATTTACACCAATAACCGATCCGTGGACGATCTCGCCTTCCTTGATGTCCTTGATCGTGGCATCGTACATCTCGACCATGGCGTCATAGTCAACCTTGTCGTAGACGACACCCGAAACATCAGTGATCTTAACCGCCTGGACCTCTTCCGGCTGGGCAACAGGTTGTTCACCGGCCTTCAACTTGGCTTTGTCCGCAACCCTCTGGCGACGGGCTGTCATCACGCGTTCAGCAGTTGTTTCCTCCTGCTGGACAACCTGAGTCTTCTCAGCCTCCTTGATGTCCTTCTTGGTGACTTTTGTTTTGACCTTGATGGTCTTCTTGGCACTGGTCGCTTTGCGCTTAGACACACTCGCGGCCGTACCCTGTTTGGATGTGTTTTTGGCTTCTGCCATTTTCTTTAGGGAACCTCCTATACGATCCGACGGGTTTGAATTTTCCCCAAAAGGGAAACCCGGCAGACTTACAGATCGGTACATATTGGCACCGTATCAGGCACGGTATATAATCAAATTATCCGGATTTCCAAGAGGTTTTTCCGGAATACTTGATAATAATAGCTCTCGACAGGATTTTAGTCTGACTTAACTGGAAGTAACTTGCTTTTTCAGTGCGGCAATGCAATCCATCACGGCAGCAGCGATTTCAACATAACTCGCCTTCTCAGCAGAAAATGATCTCACCCACTCAGCACTGAGCGGCTCACCGAATGTTATTGAAAGCTGGTCACGTCGCCGGAAACAGTCTGAGGAATGATTGGAGCCATGCAGATAGACCGGCACAATGGGACAGCCTGCTTTAACGGCTATCATTCCAACCCCGGGACGAGGAGGCAGGAATTTATCGGTCCTGGAACGAGTGCCCTCCGGAAATACCAACAGCCCAAAACCGCTTTGGATCACGTTGACCGCAGCCTCCATTGCCTTTCGGTCTACTGTACCACGGCCAACCGGTATGGCGTTGGTTGCTCTGATAATCGCACCCATCACGGGATTTCGGAACAATTCCTTCTTGGCGAAAAAGCACATTTCACGCGGAGCCCAACTGCCAATCAGCGGGGGGTCGTAGTATGAAATATGGTTGGAGGCGGCTATAAAACCCCCAGTACGCGGAACTCTGTCACCACCGCTGATTTTGATACCGAACCCAAGCTTGCTTATGCAACGGGTGAGTATCCATCCGGATCTGTATAGAAGTTTTAGTCTCACTGAAATGTGGTTTTTAGAATGGTCAGAATGCGGTCCACCTGCTCCTCAATGGTGCAATTCGTAGTATTGACCACATACGCATCATGTGCTCGTCTGAGAGGGGAGTGTTTCCTCTCGGAATCGTATTTGTCACGACGTTCGATATCGGCAACCAGCTCTTCCAGCGTTGTTGAAATGCCCATCCTGGCAAGATCGACAAGGCGACGTTCGGCACGAGTCGTAACGGAAGCATCCAAATATAATTTCGCGTGAGCCTCAGGAAAAACAACCGTAGTCGTATCACGACCTTCGGCAACTACACCGCCCTTCTTACCCATCTCCTGCTGTTGGTGGACCATCACCTTGCGTACGCCGGGATGCGCGGAGACCTCGGAAACATGCTGTGTCACTTTCGGGCTCCGAATCTCCTCAGTGATTTCCTCGCCGTTGATATAGACTCGATTGGCATCTTCCTTGGTGACAAACTGGATATCGATAGCCTCAGCTAACACCTTAAGCTTGCTGGCATCTGAGGGAGCTACGTTGTTTTTGAGTGCCAGCCATGTCAGCGCACGGTACATGGCCCCGGTGTCAAGGTAGCGATAGCCCAACTTCGCGGCCAGAATCTTGGCAGTCGTTGATTTCCCTGATCCCGCCGGACCATCAATAGCGATGATCTTGTTCTTGAACCTGGTCAGTTTGTATGTTGGTAATACCATTTTGGGAATGTACCGATGCTCTCTCCATCTGGCAACCCGAATCTGACCCTGCGACGGTTTCAATCGATAAACCGTCCGCATGCGGTGGCGTCAGGTGTCTCTGCCTGACGCCTCTACGGATTTGCCCGACTGCCAGGCAGAGATGTGCAATGTCAAGACATAGGTTACACATGTCCCGGTACACCTGTTACCTATGTCATGGTACGCACAGAGACACTTGGCAGCACCGCAATAGAATTGGTATCCCTGTAAACACAAAAACGAACCGGCCCATCCCAAATGGGACGGAACCGGTTGCGCTGAAGGAAGAGTTGTTCAATAGAAATCTATAGACAGCGACCTAAACTCATCATCAAGGTCCACTTCAATCCTGTTTCCGAGAGTGTCAAAACCTTCGCTGGTGAAGTCTCCGTTATGGCGCTCCAGACCGATTTCCTGAAGATAGGAATCATCTTCGACTCCTTTAACGAGTAGCCCGGATTCGTGGGGCACGCGCAGCCGTAGTTTGGAATCATATCCGGACACAAACACGGTCACCATCGATTCAAGCTCACCCAATTTGAGATAAATGTCCGATTTGTCGGCATCAAGGTGAAGCCGCTGCAATGGCGTTGTTGACAGATTCAGATGGATGTCGGATTTTTCGCCCCGACACTCGAGAACTAAGGGCACGCGGTTCGAAAATGACAAGCGCCAATCATCGTCACTGTCATCATCGAACTTAATAATCCCACGCGGCAGCCATCGCTTAGAAGAACTTGTAATCCAGACTTTGGCTTCATCACTCTCTTCAATATGGCGATAGTGTGGCTTGCGAGTGTACTTGCGGAAACGGCCGCGAAGCAGGTCGTCAGTGGCATCACGAATAGTCAGATTTTCCTCATCGAGATCCAGCACTGCGCACAGCAGTTCCAATGATGGATCAGCCTCTTCAACAACAGTCTTGGCTCTGAGGAAATCGTTATCGTCACTGTAACGATAGTCCGAAAAGGCAAACCACATCACACCGCCCAGAAACAGAACAGGGACTACATACGAGATAAACTGAAGTTTTGATTTGGTGAATATCTTCTCAATACCTATTGCAATCAGCAAGATCGGCAGAAAACCGAGGAAGTCCATCCAGAAGTCGATGTCCAGAACTCGCGTCTTGGTCAGAAGAAGAAGTACGCCAAACAGAATAAACAGCATGCCCCAACGGAACCGTGCAGGAGTCATTAGATCCCCCCCCCGTTCTCACCATTTATAGTCTGAGTATCCCCATTCTGATCGTGTGCAGCATAGGGATCCGAGCCTCGACGACGAGTTCCGTTGTACAGAATCAGCCCCACTCCGATGACAATCAGCAGCAGCGGCCAGAAAGCACCGAAGTCAAACCAGTAGAAGTACTCACGCATAAGCAGAAAAGCTCCAAATACAATCAGTGCCAGACCGGGCAACAGGCTGTGCCACATTGGACTTTCTGATCTTTCGGCTGCAGGTCGGAAAGAACCGGATGTTTCTTCGATTCCCTCTTCTCCCATAGGCATGATGATCCAAGCAATAACGTAAGCCAGAAGACCAAAACCATGAGCGAAGAACATTAATACGGCGACGATCCGAACCAACACTGGGTCCAGATCAAAATACTCAGCCACACCTCCGCAGACACCGCCTATCATTTTGTTTGTTGGGGAACGATACAATCTTTTTGCCATCTTCTCAGACCTCCGTTCATACCTGTGCTTATTTAGGGGATACGAAGCTACGGAACAAAAGTTTGCTCAAATCCCACGAAGCAAGTACTATTCCCGACCGAGCTTGCGAAGGTACTCAGCCGCCTGATTACTGTTCTCCGACGCAGAATCCGATGCTACCTGCCTCAGAAAACTGATTCCTTCGGCTGATTCTGTCAAATCAGTGGTAAACAGACAGATGTTGTACCAGGCCTCAAGCAGCCCGACCTCGTCTGGCTCATCTGGCGTCGATCTCGGTGCTACCAGTGCCTCAAGATCAATCTTCGGTCCCACGGCACTCTTCGCTTTCGATTCTCCAGTAGCACTTGTCGAAAGCCGTCGATCACTATCCAGACCCCGCGATAGCAAAGAATCCCTTTGAGCCCGCCAGTACTGCAACTCCGTCGCTGCCAGTTCTTCGGTCTCGTCTGCCCCATAGAGCCCTACGCTGTTCACACTGATGGAATGCTCCTCGAAGTTCGTTATCCTGACAGGTTCTCCTATTCCAGGCGCTTCCTGAAAGGCAACATCATCTCGTAACTTCTTGTCCGGTCCGACCTGTGCTGTCGAGGTCGCTACAATCTCACGCGGTTTCTGTTGATCGACCGACTCAGCCCGGTAAGCTGAGGAACCGGCAACGCCCTTGCTCAAATCGTCAATGGACTCTTGCACCTCAGACGGAGCACTTAACCGATCTGAATGAGCCTTGTCATGCTCCGCTTCCACCGAAGGTGACAAAACCGGCATCGGCTCGCTTTCTGCAACCGCTTGTGGTTTGATTTCACTGCGTTCTTCTGCACTTTCCAGTGTCACGTCTGAAGATACTTCAGCCTCCTGCAGAGCATTCTCGGAACGATCCTTCTTGTAAGCTACACCGGATTCCGTGTCTTCTACAGGTGAAGGAGGCGTCTGTTTCTGCTTAACTTCGAGAGGAACATCGACCCTATCTCTCATAATATCGCTTTGATGAAAGCCTATATACCCCAGGATCAGAGCCGAAGCAGCCACCGTTGAAATCTTCCAGAACAACCCGCCGCCGCGTTTTGCTCTCTCCGCTTTCAGATCAGTCACTTTGGCGGCACCCGCCTCAATGCGTTCGTTTATAGCTCTGGCAGATTTCTCCCAATAGTCCTCCCCGCCAAGTTGGCTGTGTGCGGCAACCAGATTGTCGAGTTTTCTGAGTCTGGCCAGCTCTTCACTGCAAAGCGAACACTCCTCCAGATGCTTTTCAAGGGCTTTCTGTTGTTGTGGTGTCAGTTCACCGTCGATATAGCCCGATATCAGATCTTCATAGTACTTGTGATTCATCTCTTCCGACATGTCCATTCCTCACTCGGGCAACAGATCCTTCAGAGCCTCAACCATCATTTTTCGGGCACGATGCAGCCGGGAATCGACCGTGCCCGGCGGAATCTTCAGGTAAGCGGCAATCTGGTTGTAATCCATATCCTCAAAGTGCCTGAGTATAAACACCGTACGATACTTTGCAGGCAGTGCGTTCAGGGCGACATAGAACCGTTTCTGACCCTCCGAATCCAGAAGTTGCTCCAATGGACCCAGTTCACCCGACGGCGGATCAAATCCTTTTTCGCTGATCTTGTCCAAAGACTCTTTCTTATCTTCTCGAGAGATCTGGTTGTACGCCAAGTTGCGAGCAATGGTTGCCAACCACGGATAGAATTGCAATCCGAGCCGAAATGTCCCAATAGCTTTATAGGCCCTGACAAACGCATCCTGCACGATATCCTCAGTTTGGTCAAACGAGCTGGTCAATCCATAGACGAATCGAAACAGTCGCTTCTGATGTTTCCGTACAAGTTGACCAAACGCCTTCTTGTCTCCTTCCTGGACAGCCTCGATAAGCCTGTTCTCGGCCTCACTGGTGTCCTCTCTGGCTACACGTAACGGCTTGTTTTCTTCCAAACTCATTGTTATCGCTGGATTGTGGTCTGATCCGGTGATTCGGTCATCAGGAGGACCAACTCCTCCAGAATCTGGCTCGGTCTCGGAGTCTGACGTCTGAGGACGGAATCGCTTTCGGCCACTTTGACGATCATCCTTTCCAACTGTCTGCTGCCAAACCTGGCAGCCTGATCTCGAAACCTGGGAACAAGCCAACGTCGATATGGCTCAATAGGTTTACCGTGCTTGACG
>QNAF01000074.1 GCA_003641405.1 Candidatus Zixiibacteriota bacterium
CCTTGATGAGCATGGCACGAACATGGTGAAGCAGGTAATTGATGAGCAGCGAAAAAAAGCGGTAGTCGTCCTGGCTACGAACTCTGAGGAGGAGTCGAATCTTGCCGATCAACTCTGCAGGCTTGGTTAGCAGGGCGTACGCTGTTTTCTCCAAGGACTTGCGTCTGGAGATGCGAACGCGGTACGCTATCAATACGGTTCTTCTGTTCAGTATTACAACATTGGCAGTTGTGTCATTTTCGTTGGGACAAAGCAGCCTGCCGACTAACCTGCTGGCGTCGTTATTCTGGATTGTGATGTTCTTTTCAGCGGTTGCTGCTCTCGCCCAGGTATTCGTACGGGAGGAAGAATCTCAGACTGCTCTCGCATTACGACTTACTGCGGATCCCACGGCTGTGTATCTGGGCAAGCTGTTTTTCAACCTGAGTCTCCTGGCATTGCTGGCGATCATTGTCACGCCGCTGTTTTTCATTCTCACAGATGCCCCTACCGGCAGTATTGGACTATTCATCCTGGTACTCGCGCTTGGCGTGACAGGACTGTGCAGCGCCACAACACTGGTAGCAGCAATCATATCAAAGGCGACAGCAAAGAGTGCGCTATTCGCTGTTCTCTGCTTTCCGCTTCTCATTCTGCCGTTAATCCTGCTTGTTACTGCGAGTGACCTTGCTTTGTCATCGGCTCTGATAATAGATGTACTCGGCCCTTTGCAGGCACTTATTGCATACAGTGTTGTTATGACTACAGCGTCTCTTATGTTGTTTAAGTTCGTATGGCAGGCATAGAGCAAATAGGCACTCTTGTACAAAGAACGGAGGTTTTTGCAGAGTGAGAGCCAATTACATCATCGGTAGCGTCATTATTGTGGCGTTTCTTATTTGGGGCGGCACCTCATTCCTTGAGTCCACTGTCCAATACGTTCCAATATCAAAAGCCTCCGTCAGCACTCGCACGGTACAAGTAATTGGAGCAGTTGATTTCGAGACCGTGCAGTATGACAGGGAGAACCTTCGGCTGGAATTCGTAATCACAAACCCGGAAGCCACCGACGATCAACAAACAGATAAGTTGTCAGTTCTCTATCACGGCACAGTACCGGGAAATTTCGAGCAAGCGACATCGGTTGTCCTCAAGGGTATGCCGAACGAGGACGGTGTTTTTGAGGCCACCCAGATGCTGGTGAAGTGTCCATCGAAATACCAGGGTGAAGGGGGCGAGATTCAGGACATGAACAAGCACCAGGGACCGACCACCGACAGCCTGTGAGGTCTGTTCTTCGACTTGTCGAAGAGCCGTACACAAAGGGTTAAACATGTATTGTCAAGGGACGTCTAAAGAGTAGAGAGAAAGGCTTGGCGTGTGTGTGCCTGGCCTAATCAATGGGAGGTCTGAGTATGATAGAAGTAACAAATGAACCAGGGGACAGTCGCCGGTCCCGCCAGGCAGGTCGGGTTCCGAACAATGTCCATTTGAGTGAGAAACCCGATAACAAGGGCGGTGCAAGATACGTTGTCGGGTTCATCGTTTTGGGATTAGTTGTGTCCGTAATCTGCGTCGCATTACTTACCGCTTGTTCGACACCGGCTGGTATCGCCAAGAGAGAAGCACGACGGCACAGGACGGAGTTGGAAAAGAGTAAATTCGCCAGCCCGTTTCAGAAAAGCCTGTTCCAGAAATTCGGTGAGGATCGCTCACGAGAGAAGGTAATGTATGAAGCGCAACTCTACCTGTTGGAGTTCATTGCTGAGCGTAGTGGTAGCAACTCCACTGAGCGGCGATCTCTTGACAGCTTATTGGCGTTAGATATCCAATACGACTCGGTGGCCATAGACAACCTCTTCGATCAGGGGCTGAGCAGTCTTGATCCGACATTCGGCATTGAGGTAGATTCATTCAATATCAAACACCAGATCGCAAAGCGAGTGGACTGGATACTCGAATGGGGGGGCTATGCCCCTTCCAGTGATCCTCCTTTCGATGAACTTGGCAGACGTGTAGTACAGGGCGGCATACCTGAGGTGTGGGAGTGGCACCACTGACCTTGGAGAAGGTTGGATACTGGTTGAACATCACAGTAATTATGGTTTTCGTCTTTACCTGCAGCACAAGGGCTTTGGTTTTCAGGAAAAACCCTTTTGTCTGTCTCCCACCTCCACAGTCCCGCGCGGAGAATTGGACAGTGAACATGATATGCTAAAGGAACGGATTGAGCATCACCGTGATATCGTGACCGAAGTTTCATACCCCGAACTGGAGATGATGCTCGACGTCTTTCACCTACCTTGTACTTGGGGGCCACACCCCTGGAAAGGAGTGAACACGGATGATCCCTGGTCGTACAGACGCGCCGGCATCGACCTCCGAGCCAACCTGAAAGAACTGGAGTCTATCACCGCACCTGATTCTCTGATAGTCAACATCTCAGTGGTCTATGAAATATCTCGTATCGGAAGCCGGGAAGTAGTCGCTGCCGGGGATTTCAGGATTAATCAGGTTCTTACAGGGGTCAGCCGGAAGGACGGCCTATACGTGCGAATGTTCACGGAACCGTTCCACGTGGAAAGCCCTGAGAATGAAGGCAAATACAAACTCTCTCTTGAAATTGCTAACGGCGACAAAAAGAGGATTGAGAACCATATTCTTGATGTCAGGCGTGGCGTCTACAACATCATGCTCGTATCCAAGCGCGATACGGACCCGTACTCAGGTATTCCGGAGTTCAAGAGACGTAACCCCAATGGTGATATCATAGTTCATAGGGGTGACGAGTACCACTACTTCATGCCGGTGACAGATATTTACCCACGAGGTGATGGGTACTACGGAGAAGGAGACGTTCTGTTTGTGAAACAACATCCCACCGGTGGGGGCAGGACATATGTGAGTGATCTCATCCAGTTGGGCAGGGAAGGTTCACCTGTACCGGAAGGTGAACACCGGAATTTCAACACCTTGCGACAAGCATACTCCGATCTGTCTCTTGGGCAAGTATTTGTGGAGTATCAAAAGCCGAATAGGTACTTCGTTGGTAGCGTCCGAATCCCCGATGACACACCTTCAGGACATTTCTCGATAATCATTCCGGTACTCAGCGACGGACCGAATGGAATTGAAGTGATAACGGAAGGGTACTTGGATGTGATGGTCGTTCATTAGACAGAAGGACGGATTCGCCCGACTGCCAGGCAAACCTATGTCATGGTACGAACAAAGACACCTGACGCCACCGCGACAAAATCCCTACTTGACAAACCTGCTACCAACATAGCATTCTATTATATACAATGTTCCGGTGCCGTTCATGATGAACGGGTAATAGGGAAGACGGTGTGAGTCCGTCGCAGCCCCGCTACTGTATCGGCTACTCTCGCGGCTTTGAGCCACCAGTTATTATCACTGGGAAGGCGCCGCTGAGGGGTTTGATGCCGCAAGCCAGGAAACCTGCCGGGATTAAATCGCAAGCTTGGCCGTCAGCGCGGGCTGACCGGTAAGGGTTTTTTCGCGCCCGGCGGCTGTTCGTAACCGTCATGAGGCGTTTTTTTACATTCGGTAGTTGCTATCGCACGATAGCCGCTATTTCTGTTCTCATGCTGTTCGTACCGGAGCAGTCAGCGGGTCAATCGAACACGAGCCTTAGCGGTGTAGTATGCGACGAACTCACCGGCAAAGCGATAGTAGCTGCGACTGTGTTTCTATCCGGAACAGCATACTCAGCCACAACGGATGGGGACGGCCGCTTTTATTTTGAGCACATCCCGGAAGGTTGGTACCGCGCTACTATAAGCTCCACCGGCTATGACACCACGGTAACATCAGTGTTCCAGATATCTTCCGAAGTTTGGAGTTTCCACAAACTGCCCCTCACACCGCAACCGAAGGTAGTTCCCGGAATTGTGGTGCGGGGAGTTATTACCCCCGCTCGAATCGGTTCAGTCGAAGTAATTGAACGCGAACTAATTGATACCCGTCAACCTGCCGACCTATCTGAACTCCTCGCCACCGTTCCGGGAGTCAACGTGCAGGAAGACGGAACCTCGGCGAAAGTGTCAATCAGAGGTTCTGCCTCCCGTCACGTGCTGATTCTGGTCGATGGCCAGTCGATCAATTCTTCAGCTACGGGCGAGGTTGACCTAAGAAGCATTCCCATTGAGATGGTGAACCGCGTGGAGATCCACCGAGGCGGAGCTTCCGCTGAGTTTGGACCGGGCGCCTCTGGTGGCGCTATCAATATCATCACCGTTCTCGATAACCCCGGACTGAAAAGACAGCTCAGTCTGGAACGCTCCACCGGCAGTTGGGGAACCGGAATCAGTACTCTCTCAGCAGTCAGCCCGCTGGCGGTTAGGAAGCTAAGTACCAGTATCAATTTCAGCCGGCGGACTTCGACAGGCGACTTCCCTTTCCGCTACTCGGCGGAACCGTCACCTGTGATCTATGAAGGCACCCGCATTAACAACGTCGTCACCACAACCAATCTTCATATGGCAGCGAATTATCACCCACGTACCGATTCCGATATCCGGCTCTCTCTGCAGAACTATAACTCACATCGCGGGTTGCCCGGTAAGGCGCGCAGTCAGAATGAGTACGCAGAAGCCGATGACGACCGCTTGCTGATCAATTCAACATGGAAGCAGACGTTTTCATTGCGGCTGCAAACGGAAATGCGCGCAGGTTACTCCAGGTACAAACAGCACTTTGTAGATACAAAGTCATCTGCAAATCAGGTCCACTCAGAATATGTGAACGACATCTTTTCACTTGGGATGGACTGCCGCTGGTTGCCGTTTGAGGGGCAGACAGTGAAGATCAGAACGGACTTGCGAGACGAACGACTTGATCACGAAAACATACTGAAACCATCTACCGGAATGGGGCACACCGGCCGCAAGGATGCGGGTTTCTCAGCCACGAGCATTCAGCATGTAGACTTGCCGGATTGGGCAGGATTTGAGTGCCTCACGCTGGAATCAGCCCTGCGGTGGGACAGAGTTTCGACACACAGAAACCCGGTCTCCGCTACAGACACCAGCAGTAAGCAAATCATCAAGTTCCTCTCCCCCAAATTCGGTGCCAGCCTGACCGTTGGTGAAAACCTGTCACTTATGATCCGCGGAAGCTATGGCAAGTCGATGACCCTGCCAACGCTGAACGCGCTTTTCTGGAAAGCCGACGCCCGTTCGGTTGGTAATCCGGATCTAAAACCGGAGAAAACAGAACACTCAGAAGCCACTGTTGAGACATCAGGGGATTTTGGTCACGTCGTTTTGAGCGGCAGCGTGACCTATTTCCACACGTGCTACTCTGATATGGTCAAATGGTATCCGGATTTCCGGGGTGTCTGGAAACCGTCCAACCTTGCGCATGCTCAAGTAACAGGACACGAAGACATCATCACGGCTGACCTGTTTGACGGGCTTCTCAATATCACTTATCAAAACACGATTACGACCGCTCTTAATCGTGTGCCCGGACACAACACTTACGGGAATCAACTGACATTCACCCCGTATTACCGGACGGACCTGCGATTCGAAATTCATATTCCCTGGGCTTTGGCATCGTACGCTATCCACCGGGTAGACCGCCGCTACGCCAAGGAAAACAACCAAAAGTGGTATCCGGCGTACAGGCTTGATGATCTGCACCTGGGGGCGTGGTTTGAATGGAACAAGTGGCGTATCAGGGCTGACTACAAGGTACACAACCTGCGCGACGAAGATTACACGTTGATAACACACTACCCTATGCCGCCGCGCGGATGGCAGTTTGGTGTTACGCTGGTATACGACACTGAGACAGGACACTAATCGAACAAACAAGTTCAAAGATTGCTAACTTACAGGAGATATGTGACGTGACATCTCAATTAAAACAACGGCGGAAAGTACTGAAAACGGTTTTTGGCACTATACTGATGATTCTAACCGTAGCCCTGACCACTGTGGCGGCAGGGCCGTCCGCATACGTCGTCAACAGCTACGGAGAAACGCTATCCCGAATCGACCTGACCACAGGAACAGTTGACGTAAATGTCCTGACCCTTGGGTCGGACATCGAGTGTGCCCCAAACCAAATCGTAATTCGCGACACAATGGCTTACGTTATCAATTCAGTGTGTGATGAAATCCAGGTCATCAACCTGGTCTCCGAATCTACTGTCAGGTACATCAACCTGCCGGTCGGCTCTAATCCATATTGGATGGCGTTTTATGATGATCAGTACGCTTATGTTACACTGCTGATGCATGACGCGATCATCAAAGTCGATATTGTCACTGGACAGGTAATGGGTCAAGTGTCCGTCGGTGAAAGCCCCGGCGGTGTGGTCATAGCCAATCACAAGGCATACATTGGAATCACCGCCATGGACGATGAATTCCAGTACGGCCAGGGGATGTTGACGATCTACGACTGCCAGGGCGGCACTCTACTGGATCAGTTCAATGTGGGAACGAATCCGAACAACCTTGCCGTAGATTCTGCCGGTCGCGTCCATGTTGTCTGCAGCGGTGACTATAGCGCTCCGTATGGATACGTATATGTCATAGATACTGACTCGGATACTATTATAGACAGCCTCTACCTTGGAGGGACCGGTTATGACACCCCCGGCCCGATATCAATTGGCCCTGATAATGTTGCCTACGTAACCGCCGGTGGCTGGGCTTCGAGCGGTAAGCTCTACGCCTACGATGCCCACACTCTTGAGATATTCCACGATGTCAGCAACCCGATTCCGGTCACAATCGGGTGCATGGGGGCACAGGCATACCAGGATTCCAGCGTCTTTGCTATCAGCTTCTACAACGTAGTGGAGCGGACAGATACTTCAGGAACGATCGCAGCCACCTACGCAGTCGGCGTTGGTCCTGTACACCTGGCGTTTAACTATATGCCGGGAGACATTGACGGCTCTTTTCTCGTAGACGGGGCCGACTTATCGATACTGATCGACATGTTGTTTATCTCACTACGAGAGCCAACATACCTAAAATGGCGTGCCAATCTCAACAACGACTTCATGATTGACGGCGCTGATCTGAGCATAATGATACAGAACTTGTTTATTCAGCCCGGTTATCCTATGACAGCGGGGCCGACCTGGCTGCGTTAGTTTAAGGAGAAGTTCACTAGGCAGCATTTAGTACTGAACAACAAGCGCTTCGATTCGTATTGATGTTGTTGAAGTGATTTTGCATGCATTTGAAAGTTCTCCATTGTGAGGAAAAACACTTGCAGGAAACCCTTGCAGGCGTATATTCAAACCCCGCCAAGGCATTAGCTGCTTAGGCAAAACGTATTCATACAAGCGAGCGAGAACGCACTTATGGGAAGTTGGAGTCTGGAATATTCCATCGATGTTGACGAAGATAACTCTGTCATCCATGTAAAAATCCACGGACAGTGGAAAATCGACACAGCCAAACGCTACCACGAGGATTTCAAACATGATATGGAGCCACTTTTTGGCCGTCCATGGGCCAAACTGGTTGACCTGACCAACTGGAAAACTTCGCGGGACGAAGTCACAGGCGTAATCGGCAGACACATGGCCTGGTCGAAAGCAAATAACATAGGGTTATCGATCTACATCATTGATAATCCCAGCACCTTCAGACAACTGAACGAGATGTTTGTCAAGGGCGGCACCAAGAGCCTGTCACACACTTTCCGGACTACTGCCGAAGCCAAAAAGTTTCTCAAAGAAAACTGGCTGGACAAACCTCGTTAGCCACCGCCTCTCCCCTGACAGTAGTTGTCCAACGTAGCCCGAGAACTGCTACTTCTTAAGGTAGCGATCGAACCATTTGCGAATCCAATCCAGCCGTGCCAGTCTGCGATCCGGGCGTCCATGCCTCGAAAGACCATGCGGCTCCTGGGGGAACTGCACCAACTCCACGGTCTTGCCCATCACCTTTAGCATGGCAAACATTTGCTGGGCCTGTTCAAGACCACAGCGAAGATCCTGCTCCGAGTGGATTATCAACACCGGCGTTTTGATGTTCTTGTAATATGTGATGGGTGAGCACTTGATGTAGTTTTCACGATTCGTCCACGGCCAGCCTTTGAATTCCCGATTGAGATCGTATCCAATATCTGAGGATCCCACGAACGAAAGCAGATTCACCACTGATCTTTGAGTCACTGCCGCCCGGAATCGATTGGTATGACCAATCATCCAGTTCGTCATGTAGCCACCATAGGAACCGCCCGTAACACCAATCCGTTTGGAGTTGACAAACTTCTGTTTCTCCAGCCAGTCCGCAGCCGCCATGCAATCCTTGTAGTCAAGATCTCCCCAGCCGTCGGAGATAGCACTTGCCCATGTCTCTCCCCTTCCGGCCCCGCCACGAGGATTTGTATAAAAAACCACATACCCTTTCGCAGCCAGATATTGCATCTCATGGAAGAATGTGAACGCATACTGTGCCATCGGACCACCATGAATCTCCAGGATAGCCGGATACTTTTTTGCCGGACGGAAACCTGGCGGTGTTACCAGCCAACCCTGGATATCCGTACCGTCAAACGACTTGAACCACACTTCGCGTGTACGCCCAAGCTCCACGTCCGTGCGCAAAAACCTATTGAGGTCGGTGTGCCTAACGGCATGTTTCTCGCCACCGGATGTTGTCGGACAGGTGATAATATCACCCGGGTTCTTCAGGTCTGAGTAGCCTAATCCAACCGTGCGAGTTTTCCCATTAACAGAGAACGCCTTGATATGGCACTTGCCGTCGTATATGCAAGTAGGCTTGCCACCGGCAGCGCGAGCCGCATATAGTTTGGTGGCACCGGTATCGGAACAGAGAAAGAACACTCTGCGGCCATCGGCTGACCATTCCAGCGCACCGACGCCGTGGAAATCTGACGTGTCACTGATAGATTCATCCATTGCCTGACGGTCGAATTTCGGCATGATATCTTTTGCCGCCGGGCGACCGTTCAGACCGACAGTCCAGATGTGGAGATTGACACCTCCCCAACCGGCGTTTGGGTCGTCATGACCCAGGTAGGCTATCTTCTTTGAATCTGGAGAAAAACGCGGTGCCCAGACTGGTCCGGCAGGAGTAGGCACACGGCGTTCCTTACCACCCGCAAACGGCACGACGAATAGGTCCAGGCGCAGAAAATCAAGGTCCGGTTTGCGCGAACGATTGGAGACAAACGCTACCCACTTGCCGTCAGGTGAGATTGAACCATTGTAGTTATCCCGCTTTCCCTTTGTAATCTGGCGCAATTTGGCGGTCTCAACATCGAGCGCAAACACCTGAACCGGCGTTTTTGGCGTGTACCCCATGCCGTCCAGCCGGTGCCAGAGCCGGGTGATGTGGCGATAAACAGGCGGCTCTTTCTGCTTCTTCTTGTCCTCGATGAAATGCGAGTCCGCATACTGAAGATCAAACACTAGGTCGGTGTCATCCGGAGTCCACTGCAAACCGTCGATAGAACCCTCAATCTCCAGCAGGCAACACTCGGCGCCACCGCCTGAGGGCATAATGTAAACGCCGGTCTTCTTTTCACGCTTTGACACAAAAGCCAACTGCTCACCGTCGTGTGACCAGACGGGCTGCCCATCGCTGTGATTGCCGTGTGTGAATTGCCTGGATTCGCTCGTGGCAATATCGAGCATATGAATATTAGTAAAGTACTTGTTCTCTTTCTTGTCCATCCACTCGACCGAATACGCGATTTTCCGTTCATCCGGAGACATCGCAAGGCCGGTCGCCAGGCGAAGACGGAACAGGTCCTCGGCGGTAATCTTCTTGCGTTTCTGTGTGGCGCGGGCTTTTGTGGCAGTTTTCTTCTTGGCGGGCATACTATTCCTCGCTCAGATTATGTTCACTCTTGATGAACAAGAATAACATATTGGACGGATGTCTGCAAGCAGGACCTTAGATATTGAATCATAGCCTCTTATCTCTTGACAGAGCAAGGCCCGGCTGCTTTCTTGTTCTTTGCCGTAAAGATGCGTATTGACTTTCATTATTGCCTTTGTGCAAAGGGAGAACTGAATGTTGTTTTCGAATCAAAATCGATTCTCAAGCCTGTTCCATCATAGGC
>QNAF01000075.1 GCA_003641405.1 Candidatus Zixiibacteriota bacterium
CGGCTCTGCATCCGGGAAAAATCGAGTTTAAGGACGCTGCCGACAAGACCAACTACCTGGCTGTTACTTCCGGCTTTCTTGAAGTTTCCGGTAATGTGGCCACACTGCTGGCTGACGCTGTTGAAGAAACGGAAGAGATTGATCTGGAACGGGCCAGGGCTGCGCGTGAGCGAGCATGGGAGGCGTTGAAAGCAGCAGCAGCCGGTGATAGCAACATCGATGTACCGCGAGCCAGAGCTGCTCTGGAGAGAGCAGCAAACCGCATCAAGATTCGTAAAGATATCAGTAACTGAGGTATTGCGAGCCGAGAGACCCTTCGTAGCTGCAATTTGCTGCGCACCTTGAGCTTAGCGACTGGTTTTCTGCTTGACTTTGTCCCTCTTTTGGCGTACAATCTTATCCCATGATACTGAATTTGCGGGGATTTGAAGAGTTTCCTGCAGATATTAGAATTGAAGCTGAACCCGGCCAGTTCAAATCTCTCTCTGGTAGAGTAATCAGGGTTGAGAAAGTTGTGGTCGAGTTGGCTGTACAGAAGTCGGGTGAAGAGTACTTCTGCCAAGGCAGTGTATCTGCGCAACTCCTTATGGAGTGTGCACGTTGTTTGGCAGAGTTTCCGATGGAAGTGGATTCTAAGACTGACTTTGTTATCAGTGCGGGAATGTTGGCTGAGAAGCATAAGGACGTAATTGATGACGAAGATTACGTGCTCTTGCGTGGGAACGATCTGTGTGTTGACGTGTCCGAGCCTGTGCGTCAGGCTGTGGTTCTCTCGTTGCCGCTCAAGCCGTTGTGTTCTGAAGAATGCAAAGGGCTTTGCGCGCGTTGTGGAACCAATCTGAACAAGAAGACGTGTAGTTGTGTTATAGAAGAAACCGATTCCCGTTGGGACGGATTGCGAGATATCTTCCCGGGAAAATAGACGAATAGAGGAAACTACCGATGGCGCTACCTAAGCGAAGACTCTCCAAGGCGCGCGGCCGAAAGCGCAGAACCAACTGGAAACTCAGTGCACCCAATGTTATAAAGTGCAATCAATGCGGTCATGCCAGGCTGCCTCATCATATCTGTCCCAACTGTGGCTTTTATGGTGATCGTCAAATGGTTGGAGGAGCAGAGGATTAGAGCCTGAGCGACTGACTGGCTTTCGACGATCAGAGAATCAATGTCCAACGAGAACAGACAAAGAGTTGTTCTAGATGTGATGGGGGCAGATTGTGCCCCAGAGAACATCATTATTGGAGGCATTGAGGCGTCTCGAAGGATGGGCGATAAGCTCCAGTTGGTGTTTGTAGGCCGCGAGGAAACGATCAAACCGATTCTTGCTTCTGTAAGCGACTGTCCGGCCAACATCTCTATCAAGCATGCGGCTACAGAAGTCCCTATGGACGTATCAGCTATTGACGGTGTTCGCATGCGAGACAGTTCGATGGCTGTTGGTATCAAGATGATCAAGCAGGGTGAAGCTGACGCGTTTGTATCTCCGGGTAACACCGGATCCGTTATGGCTAATTCGCTTCTGACTCTTGGTCGGATAGAAGGCGTTAGCCGTCCGGCGATAGCTTCTCTGTTCCCGACCAGCGAAGGCAAGCCGTGTGTGGTACTTGATGTCGGCGCCAACTCCGACTGTAAGCCGCTTAATCTGTCGCAGTTTGCGGTCATGGGATCGGCATACTCATCTTCGGTTCTCAATGTCGATTCTCCCAAAGTGGGGGTGATCTCGATCGGCGAGGAGCGTAGCAAGGGCAACGAACTGATTCGTGCCGCTCGGGATGCGTTGATGAAATCTAAGATCAATTTTGTTGGCAACATAGAAGGACGTGATGTTCTTTCCGGTGCTGTGGACGTTGCTGTCACAGATGGATTCACGGGAAACATTCTGCTGAAATTTGCAGAATCGGTGAAGCCTTTCATGGTAGAGGCGGTCAGTCATCAGGTTCGGACCAACCTGTTTTCGCGCTTCGCTGTAGTGTTGATGTTGCCTTTCCTCAAACGTATGCGGAGTCGGTTTGACTATGCCGAGTCCGGCGGTGCACCTTTGCTGGGCGTTAACGGTGTTATCATTATTTGTCACGGACTATCAAGCCCGCGTGCAATTACTAATGCGATTATCGTCGGCTATGAAATGGCCGACCGGAAAATCAACAAGCACATCCACGACGATCTGGTAGCGAATCATTTCAGAAAAGAGAATGGAGAGAAAGATAAGAGCCAGGATATCCGGGACGGGATCGTATGTACCGCCACGGGTGATGACCAACGCTGATTTTGAGAAGTTGGTTGACACTTCCGATGAGTGGATTGTATCCCGCACTGGGATCAGAGAGCGGCGTATTGCTGCCGATGATATGACCAGCGCCGACATGGCGATGGAAGCGGCACGAAGGGCAATGGATATGGCGGGCTGTACTCACGAGGATATCGACCTGATAATCTCTGGTACTGTCACTCCCGATTATCGCCTGCCATCGAACTCCTGCGTCATGCAGGAGAAGATGGGATTTCCAAACGCAGTCGCGTTTGACGTTGTTGCTGCCTGTGCAGGATTTATCAACGGTATGTCTATTGCCGATTCGTACATCAGTTCCGGTGCACACCGGCGAGCTCTGGTCATAGGCACCGAGAAACTGTCCTATTTTACGAATTACAAGGACCGCAACACCTGTGTGTTGTTCGGAGACGGTGCCGGTGCGGTTGTACTTGAGCCCTGCGACAGTGGGAGCGGCGTGCTTTCCACGTTTATGAAATCAAACGGCAGCATGCGGTCGTGGTTATGGTCGAAAGTGGGAGGGAGCAGGAATCCCTACATGGCCGACTTCGCTTTTGACGGCTCCGACAAGATCCAGATGGCCGGGTCGGAGATTTTCAAGGTGGCGGTCAAGGAAATGAGCAATGCTGCTGCTACAGTGATCAAAGACGCCGGTATTAGTTCCGATGACGTTTCCCTCTTCGTACCACACCAGGCCAATATCCGCATAGTCGAGGCAATGGCCAAACGGTTGCATCTCGGTATGGACAGAGTTTTTCTTAATATACACAAATATGGAAACACGTCGTCGGCTTCGGTGCCGCTGGCGCTGGACGAAGCTAACCGTGAAGGACGAATCAAGCCCGGCGACTACGTGGTTATGGTGGCCTTCGGTGGTGGCTTGATCTGGGGTTCTGCACTGGTGAAATGGTAGTGATATGAGCAAGACAGTCCTATTTTTTCCGGGTCAGGCTTCGCAGTACGTAGGGATGGCGAAAGATCTCTACGATCATTCGAGCGAGGTCCGCGATATGTATCAGATGGCATCCGATGAAATCGGTGCTGATATCGCTCATCTTTCATTCGAAGGACCTGCGGAGGAACTCAAGCGCACGCGTTTTACGCAACCCGCTATCCTGTTGCACTCCCTGGCCGTGTTGAAGGTTCTTGGAGACTCGCTTCCGGAATTTGACTTTGCTGCGGGTCATTCACTTGGAGAGTATGGTGCCCTTGCTGTTACAGGGGCTTTTGGTTTCGATGATGCTATTCGAGCGGTTGTGAAGCGTGCTGCCCTGATGGAAGATGCCTGCCAGAGAACCCCGGGTACGATGGCGGCGACGATGGGCCTGACGGAATCTCAGATTGAGGATGTATGCAACGAGGCTTCAGTCGATGGTGTCGTTGTGCCGGCAAATTTCAACTCCAGTTCGCAGATAGTTATGTCAGGTTCGATTCCGGCAGTTAAGAAAGCAGCAGAACTCGCCAAGGCGGCCGGTGCCAAGCGCGCCATGATTCTTGAGGTTGGAGGTGCGTTTCACTCACCGTTGATGGAGTCTGCAAGGCTCGGGCTGGAGCAACACCTGGCAAATGTCACGATCAACGCTCCATCTAAACCTGTGGTAGCTAACGTCACCGGGCAGGCGGTGACTGCTCCCGCGGATATAAGACGACTGCTCGTACAGCAGGTTACGGCTCCCGTGCGATGGTATCACACCATGGCATATCTGAAAGATAACGGAGTATCACACATTATCGAGATTGGTCCCGGCAAGGTATTGACCGGGCTGGCAAAACGCGAAATGCGACCGGGACAATCGATTTGTCTGGACACGCTTGAGGATATCAAGGCGTTTGCCTCGGTAGTCGCATAGGAGAGATGTAAATGGACTTCACAGGGAAAGTGGTTGTCATTACCGGATCTGCGCGTGGAATTGGCAGAACTATCGCTGAGGTATTCGCCAGACACGGTGCCAGGGTTGTAATATGCGACCTTGATAGCGCCGCTATTGAACAAGTAGCCAGTCAGATTGGGGGCGGGGCAATTGGGGTCAAAGCTGATGTCACAAACTCCAGTGACGTAGCTGCCCTTTTTGAAAGTACCATCTCGGAGCTTGGTCGTGTGGATATTGTCGTTAATAATGCCGGTATTACGCGGGATGGCCTGATGGTTCGCATGGACGAAAAAGACTGGGACATGGTGCTTGACATCAATCTCAAGGGCGCTTTTCTTGTCACCAAGACGGCCGGAAAGATTATGATGAAACAGCGCTACGGGCGCATCATTAATATCAGTTCGATTGTCGGTGTCACCGGTAATGCTGGCCAGGCTAATTACTCGGCTTCAAAGGCCGGTCTGATCGGTCTGACCAAGTCAGCAGCCAAGGAACTGGCTGCGCGGAGTATTACCGTTAATGCGGTTGCTCCAGGGTTCATTGAGACCGAGATGACCCGGGAGATGCCTGAAGCTGCCAGAGAGGATTTTCTCAAGCGTGTTCCGATTCGTCGTCCGGGTACGCCAGATGATGTTGCTTCAGCGGTGATGTTCCTGGCATCTGACGAAGCTTCGTATGTAACAGGACAAGTACTGACCGTGGATGGCGGTCTGACAATGTAGGAATCAAGTATTTGGATAGGATATATAGAAGGAGCTAATCATGGCGGTTGAAGAGAGAGTCAGGGAAATAATAATTGAGCAGCTTGGTGTGGAAGAATCACAGGTAACGGAAAACGCCAAGTTCGTCGATGACCTCGGTGCCGATTCCCTGGATACGGTTGAATTGGTCATGGCCCTGGAGGAGGAGTTTTCCCTGGAGATTCCCGATGAGGACGCGGAGAAAATAACCTCAGTCAGTGATGCCATCAACTATATCAACGAGAAGGGTGGGAAGGCTGACTAAGTCTTTCTCTCCACTCCGCACAAGGAACTGTAAAATCTATGTCCGATAGAGTCGTTGTTACAGGGATGGGTGTAATATCGCCCGTCGGCAACTCCGTTGACGAGTACTGGCAGGCTCTTCTGGAGGGCAAGTCGGGTATCGATCGCATCAGCAGGTTTGATGCGTCTGGGTATTCCACACAGATTGCTGCGGAGGTGCGCGATTTTGATCCTCTCAAGTACATGGATCGTAAGATAGTCAAGCGATCCGATCTGGTTCAGCAGTATGCGCTTGCTGCTGCCGAGCAGGCTGTAACTGACTCCGGGTTTGATCTCGAATCCGTAGACCATGACATGATCGGAGTGATAATCGGTTCCGGAATCGGTGGCATCATGACTTTCGAAGATCAGCACACGAAACTGCTGAAATCCGGTCCGGGCAGGATTTCACCGTTTTTCATTCCCATGATGATTACCGATATGTGCGCCGGTCTGGTATCGATGCGTTACCAATTTTACGGTCCCAACTACGGACTTGTATCCGCATGTGCTTCATCGTCTCACGCTGTCATTGATGCCTTCCGCATTGTACAACGCGGCGAAGCCGACATTATGCTCGCTGGCGGCGCCGAGGCCACTATTACACCAACAGCCATTGCTGGATTCTGTCAGGCCAAGGCCATGAGTACTCAGAACGAGCTGGTGGCCGGTGCGTCACGTCCGTTTGACAAAGGCCGCGATGGTTTCATTATGGGTGAAGGAGCCGGTATTGTTGTTGTCGAGTCGCTGGAACACGCGCAGAAACGAGGAGCAAAGGTTTACGGTGAGATACTTGGTGCCGGCATGTCCGGCGATGCCTACCACATGACGGCGCCGCATCCGGAAGGGCATGGTGCCAGGAAGGCTATGCAGTCCGCGATAAAGGATTCCGGGATAGCTCCTGATCAGATTGATCTCATCAATACGCACGGTACGGCCACTGGTCTTGGTGACATTTCCGAGACGAAAGCCATCAAGACAGTGCTGGGCGATCATGCATACAAAGTGAAGTGTAACTCGACAAAGTCCATAACCGGTCACTTGCTGGGTGCAGCCGGGGCAACGGAGTTGATTGCAACTCTGAAGTCAATAGAGGATCAGGTTGTGCATCCAACAATCAACCTGGATAACCCGGATCCCGAGTGTGATCTCGACTATGTTCCCCATAAGAAGAGAGAATGCAGGGTCAACTACGCTCTTTCCAACTCATTTGGATTCGGGGGACATAACGCAACCATCGTTGTCGGCAAGTTTAACTCTACCAGCTAAATGAGTCTGTGGAGCAAACTCAGGCGTTTCTTTACGTCGGAAGCGCAGTCGTTTCAACAGCAGCGTGAGAGCTTGCAGGAGCTTATCAGGTACCATTTTCGGAACCAGGAGTTGCTGCTGCTTAGCCTGACGCATCGTTCCGCCGCCCGTCAGAACAACTCCTCTTCATCCAACGAGCGCCTGGAATTCCTGGGGGATGCTGTTCTTGGGCTGGTGATCGGTGATCAGTTGTATCGTGACTATCCCGGTCTTCAGGAAGGTGACCTTACCAAGAAGAAGGCGATGCTTGTCAATGAATCGACGCTATCACAGGTAGCAATCGAGTGTGGGCTGAACAAGTATATTCTGCTTTCTACGGAAGAAGAGAAGGCCGGAGGGTGGGAACGACCATCAATTGTCTCTGATGCCTTCGAAGCTATTATCGGCGCCGTCTACATCGACGGTGGTCTTGAAGCCGCCCGTAGTCTGATACTCAGCTTGATCTACTCTCGAAGGGACAGTATCACTTCCGATGCCTCTCAGCGAAACTACAAGGGCGATCTGCTCGAACTCACCCAGAGTCGCGGCGGAGGCCTGCCACGATATGATATGCTGTCGGAGACAGGTCCCGATCATGACAAGATCTTCCATGTAGGAGTGAGCATTGCGGGGCAATACGTCGGTGACGGAAAGGGTCCGTCAAAGAAGATTGCGGAACAGAACGCTGCATCGGCGGCACTTCAGTATCTGGACCGCCAAGAGAATTACTCCGACAAGTAGTATCATCACTCTCGACTACATCATCATCATAATGCGTGTGACAATCGCAACCCGATGGTTGTTGTCACCTAATGGTCATCATGCAATAGTGTGTGATCGTTGTGGTGGTTACACGGCCATGACCATATCTGCTTGATGCACATCATTTTAATTGTTGACAATAGTTTGTGACACTCTACATTTCCATCATGATACAGGGTGGTGGAGTTGATTGTGTTTGCTTGCAGTGTTCTGAGACGTTAGCTATGGCACTGTTGACATCACCAATGCACGTTAACTTTTCAGGGAGTAGTTTCAATGCGTAAAGCGACGAAGAAGAGAACTCCGAAGAAAAAGGCGACTACGAAGCGTAAGACAACTCGCAAGGTTCGCCCGGGAGCGAAAGCCTGGACTCCGGCTCAGGTGGCAATGCTGCGCAAGTTGTACCGCAAGACGCCGACCGCCCAGATCGCCAGAAAACTGAAACGTACGATAGCTTCGGTCCAGGCCAAAGCACGTACAGGGGGTCGGAAGAAAGCTGTGGTCAAGAAAAAGGCTGTCAAGAAAACTGGAGCCAAGCGGAAGACCACTGCGAAGAAGAGGGCTACTAAGAAAAAAGCCACCAAAAAGGCTACTAAGAAAAGAGTAGCCAAAAAGCCAGCCAGGAAGAAAGCCACCAAAAAGGCCACCAAGAAAAGAGTAGCCAGGAAGCCGGTCAAGAGGAAGGCTACCAAGAAGGCCACTAAGAAGAGAGTAGCCAAGAAGCCGGCCAAGAGGAAAACCACGGCTAAGAAGAAGGTTACCAAGAAGGCTACTAAGAAGAGAGTAGCCAAGAAGACGACCAAGAAAAAGGTCGTTCGCAAAAAAGCCCGGAGAAGATGAGCTAGCTCATCCTCATTGAACAAGGCTTGATGTCAGGGTCCGCCAGAACGGCGGGCCCTTTCTATTGGTGTCCGGTCGCTCGATAGTGGCTTAACGATCTGTTTCGGATAAACCACTTCTGTCGATTTGGGTCGCGCACAGCAAGCTGTGCGAACCATCCTAAGTAGCTGTATAACGGTGTGAAGTTTCCCCGAATTAGTGGACACATGAAGAAGCCATGTTATATTGGTGCAATCAACTCACTCTGTATTTCCGTCTTTTCCTTACCAGTGTTGCAATTATGATTATTATGAACAGAACTCCCGCAATCATCATCACTCCCCAGGGCATGAAATCAAAATATGGAATTATACCTATCGTTCCATTTTCTTTAAGCACCGTTGTAATCAAATCTGTTCTGATGGCCTGTGAGCAATCATGATTGAAACTATTTATCATAACCACAACAGAAATATGATGGTCAGGCAAGTGAACCATAGATGCCGATGTTCCGATATTTGCCCCAGTATGACCCACAGCTCTTTCACCAGAAGACATTCTTTTCACAAAACGCTCAACGCCCAAGCCGATCCCCCTGTTCCTTCTGCCAAAACCAATCTCTCTAAATTCAAACATTTCATCCAGCGATTGAGATTGTAATACCTTTCCTTCGAATAGCGCATTGCACCAGACTGCCAAATCTTCAGCAGTCATGAACAGTCCGCTACAACCATAACCAATACTTTCGTGCGATGCTCTTGGCAGATAAGTTAAATCCTGAACTGAGCCATCATCATTGAAATTATCCCCAAAGACATGAGCCAGATTATCAGGAATTTCTTCTTCGATAGATAAATATGCATTATCAATTTCTAATGGTTTCCAGAAGCGTTCTCTGAATTCTGTCGAAAGATTTGAACCTGTTGCTTTCTCAATGATCATTGCCATCAATAGGTAGTTTGTATTTGAATACCGAAACCCTTCCCCTGGCTCAAAATTGTAGGGCTTTTTTATATAACTCAGCACCTCGTCAGGCGTCCATATTTTCGTCCTGTCCTTTATCAGGTCATCCCAAATCTGCTGATTGCTCCAGAACATATAGATTCCGCTGGAATGATTAAGCAATTGCCTGATAGTAATGGTGCTGTCAATATGAGGATAAGCGGGAAGCCAACTATGGAGTGAATCTTCAAGTGAAAGTTTGCCCTCTTCGGCAAGTTTCAGAGTAAGGGTGGCGACGAAATTCTTCGTAATACTTCCAATCGCAAAAAGCATGTCTGGAGATATGTTAACTGTATCATGGGATATTCCGGCAACCCCCTTCCATATTGGTTTCCCAGGCATTATTATGGCGGCAGAAACACCCCTGCCGTCAATGTCTGCTATGTTTTCATCGAGGACAGCCTGTAATCGCTCTTCCAGAGTCTTCGTGTCTGGTGAGCACGATAAGAAAGTCAGGACAAACAACAAGAGGATGAGGATATTTGAAAGTAGTTTCATTCACTTTCCTTTTCCTTCAAATGGCGTTCTGTTTCTAACTTCATATATCAACCAAATTGGAATATATTCAATTTATTATCCATTAGAAAACTCTCAGTTTAAGTAAGGAAGATGGAACTCATCCTTCGACAAACTCAGGGTGGCAGGTGTAGCGAAAGAGTGATCAGACAGAGACACCTGACCGCACGGATGCTGGCAGAATCGCTGAATGATCCTGAGAAACCCGGCGCAAGCGGGCTTGTTGATAAAGTCACTACTTCCAAATGTTCATACTCGAGCGGCGGTGCTGCCAGGTGTCCCTGCCTGGCAGTCGGGGGAATCCGGAGGGGCGTCAGGCAGAGACACCTGACGCCACCG
>QNAF01000076.1 GCA_003641405.1 Candidatus Zixiibacteriota bacterium
AGGCAGGTTATCAGCCTGCCTTATTTGTTCTATCCACACAAAATATGTCACTGGAATGTTGGCTTACGCTATTGTCTTCCAACGATTTCCATTTATCATCGTATAGTGTAACTGGATTTCAAATTTGAAGCTCACAAAAGTTTTCTGAGAGTGATATTGGGGCCGCTTATTTGAACCTGTTGTAAGCCAATAAATTACAGCCTGCAATCGCTTGTAAACCTCACTCTCCCAGTACTTTTGACCAATTCTGGCCTTCGCAACCTGGCTGATCACAGAATATAATCTCAGTTTTTGGCTTGACAACATTACCCAATCTGGGTACATTCATACCCGAAATGGGTAAGATAAAAAAAGATATGGCTGCGGTACTCTTCCCGGGCACAAAACGTAAAATTTTGGCACTGTTTTTCCTCAATCCAGATCAAGAGTACTATTTCTCAGAAGTGGTTCGTCTAACAGGTACTCGGCAGGGCGTGATTCAACGAGAGTTAAAGAATCTTGCAGATGCAGGCATTCTTAACGCAGAGAAACGAGGTCGACAGAAGTTCTTCGCGGTCAATAGAAAGCATCCGATTTTCCGGGATTTACGAAATATTATATTCAAAACATTTGGCGTCATTGATCAGATTCGGGAAGCATTAGAACCATTGGCGGAAAAAACCAAAGTTGCCTTTGTTTATGGGTCCTTTGCAAAAGGGAAAGAGATCGCGGGTAGCGATATTGATCTGTTTGTTATTGGCAAAGCTTCATTGGATGAGATTGTCAGTGCCCTTACCAAGGTTGAAAACGCCATTGGTCGCGAAATAAACCCCAGTCTCTTTTCGGAAATGGAGTTCAAGAAAAAGTATTTACAAAAGAACCATTTTATCAGGTCAATGGTGAAAACAGAAAAGGAATTCATAATAGGAACCGAGGATGAGCTTAGAAGATTGGTTAAATAATAGGTGGTTACATCGCCATGACACCAGCCCTGAAGAGATACAGGCGCTGTTGCATTCCGCCGAAGAAGATATCCGTAGCGCCGAGATCAAAGGGATTGCCGCCGGGTGGCGGCTGAATATGGCGTACACTGCTACCTTGCGCTATGCCCGTGCTACACTTTATGTGTGCGGATATCGACCGGGGCGGGAGCGGGAGCACGAACGGACGATCGATTCTCTAAGCTATACGGTAAATTCTGTTGATGCTGACACCATAAAGCTCTTGCATAAGATCAGGAAAATGCGTCATACAGCTACGTATGATTCAGTAGATATGATTTCTGATGCAGAAGCGGATGCTGCTATGCAGGTCGCAATCGAACTTGGCAAAAAAATAACCGACTGGCTTAAGGATAATCACTGTAATCTGCTTAAATAAGATTGCTACCGTCCAATACACATGCTCGATTTTGCTGGAAATGAAGGAGAACCTGAACGGTTGATATTCCGAATAACACAAAAGCTGGCAAAGAAAATCAAGGCTGATCCTGTCCCAGCTATGCCGCCACACGATAACCCATTTCTTGACTGGACGGCTAACCTCTTTATGGTTTCCCGTTGGCAATGTATCTTGCTGACTAATTCCTGCTCGTTGTACTCTGTCGTATTCGCAGGCAAAGGTGTATCCAGTGAAAAGACGTTCGTCGAGGCGAGTACAAAAGCCCTGTATGAGTATATGGTGCTTGATGGATGTGAGAATATCTTCAACGCCCATATTGCATCGCACGCAGGGACCGCTACATTTTGTAAAGCAAGTGATCGGCGTGTTCTTGGTTCGATTAACGATTTCGCCTTGCACACCAGAGTGTACCTCTTGGAAATGGGGTTACCCGGGCCACTTGTGAATGCGCGTCTGAATGATATGCCGATGTCAATGTTAGAGCGCACGTATCCAAAAAAGGCATTATTGGCTCTCGTAAGTCAGCCAAAGTTGTAACCTTGAAGTCCTATTCGATTACCTTCCAACGGGTCCCATTAAAAGTGGAATAGCCTGTTTTAACTTGAAAACTGAATTCTACAGAAGTTTGGGGAGAGTGAGGTCCACCCCGCTTTGAATCTTGACGCTGCCTGAAGGCGAAGGTACCATAAGAAAAATTGAAATCCATCTGAGTCAGGGTGTTGTCGTATGCGTCGAATATGAGGTTTTGCTTTTGTGTGTGTATTAATAGCGGTTGTGACCGGGTGCGGGGGACAAAAGAAGTACCCGCCACTGGATCCAATGCAAGCAGCGGAATTACATGCATGGCTTGACAGTAATGGGATGTCTCCGGTCGAGTACGTTCTCAACAAGTTCAATAATCACGACATCGTTATACTTGGAGAGCCACACAGGTTTAGAGATCATCCGCTCCTGGTGCAGCAGTTAATTCCACATCTCCCAGAGCACGGTGTGCACGTCCTTGCAACCGAGTTTGCGCGCTCAGTCGATCAACAACTCATAGACAGTCTGCTTAATGACTCCGTATGGGACGAAAAACTGGCCAGAGAGATTAAGCTTCGTCAGTATAGTCTATGGCCGTGGCGCGAATATCTGGACATTTTCAAGGTTGCGTGGCAATACAATCAAACTGTTGAGTCTAATCAGTCACCATTCAGAATTATCGGCGTCAACTGTGACCCGGACTGGTCAGTAGTTCAAACTCGTGATGACCTCAATAACCCGGCTAAGAGGCGGGCGGCCTGGAAGGGCTGTTCTGAAGCGGACTGGGCCGCGATAGTGCTAAACGAAATAAACGCCGGTGAAAAGGTGCTCGCGTTTTGTGGTATGCATCACGCCTTCTCAGGATATCGACAACCCCGTGTAGATGAAAACGGGGAATTCAGGGGATGGGGAGATATCCGCTTCGGCAACCATTTGCGTGATTCACTCGGGGAGCAAGTCTTCACTATTGCGCTGCATCAACCGTGGTATGAAAAAACCAGTCAATACGGCCGCTGGACTTTGCGTCCCGTCGATGGCGCCATCGATGAGGTAATGGAATCCCGATCTGCCAGTTCTTCTCAGGTTGGCTTTGACGTAGCAGGAACTCCGTTCGGTGAACTCACTGATAATAGTACGATATACGCCGTGGGTTACGATCATTTTATCCTGTCAACCTGCTGTGATGGTTATATTTATTTTGGTCCTTTCTCCGAAAGTCAATTGGTGACGTTCATAGATGGCTTTTACAACGAGAGCAACATTGATGTTGCGCGGGTGAGCGTTCCGCAGGCCCAGTATAGGCATGAGTCCCCGGAATATTTTGAAAAGCGGATGAAACGCCAACTTGAGCGCGAACAGACGCGTTTAGGCGAACTCTGAGAAATCACTATTGACCTCTTTCTGATTGTTCTACAGCAAGTCCCGAAGAGGGGACCATTCGGCCAAAAAACCGCCATAGCAGGCTGTTTTGTACGTATTAACAGCAGAAACTGCTTGCAATCAAGCTGGCTCACACATATGTTCTGCGGATTAGTCAATCCTGTCCGGGAATCGGGTCAGAATTGAATGGTCATCAGAGTTCAGCTACTCTTTGAGGAGACCGTGGAGGTTCTTCAGGTCATGCTCAGCCATTGATCCCGTGGATCACTGAAATGTGCCCTATTCGAAGTACTCGCAGACAAACTATCGACTGGACAATAAGTGACTTCCGAAGTATGATATCGTGGTGAACTGTTTGACGATTCTATCGTTTCATCTATGCAGGAAATCAGTGCTGGCGGCACCGGCATTATCTAATCACAGGTTTGCCAGAAAGCTGTGGTGGTCTTAGATTCAAGGCCCCGGAAGGGATCATGCGTGGATTGTGACCATAGGAAGACATATTTGCTACCCCGCAATGGGAACAAATTTATTATCAGAAAAATATCCCAAGTAACCATGAAGGAATTGAATGATGGATAGAAGCGAAGTGCTTGACATTCTGGAAAGGCACAAAGAAGCCAGCGGCCAACTTATGTCAATTCTCGAGAGTTTGCAGAGCAAGCACGGATATCTCTCACAAGAGGCTATGGAACTGGTAGCCCAGGAGACTGGTCGATCGCTGACCGACATCTACGGGGTGGCCACATTTTACAAGGCTTTCAGCCTTGAGCCCCGTGGCAAGCATCTCATATCGGTTTGCCTGGGGACGGCCTGTCACGTACGTGGCGGTCCGGCCATTGCCGAGGAGATATCCCAGCAGCTCAACATAGAGCCTGGCGGGACTACGCCGGACAGAGAATTCACTTTCGAAACCGTCAATTGCCTCGGGGCGTGCGCCCTGGGTCCGGTAGTAGTTGTGGACGGTCATTATTTCCCTAAAATGACAACTTCAAAGGTCGGAGAGATCATAGCGAAAGCCAAAACTGGTCTGGATGCAGTTGAGATAGATACCGATAAGCGTGTTTTTCCTGTCGAAGTTAGTTGTGCCTACTGTAACCATAGCCTGATGGACCCTCATCACATGATCGATGACCAACCGGGTATTCGGGTTACCGTATCATTTGAAGACAAGCATGGCTGGTTTGTGCTGTCCAGTCTTTATGGAAGTTACAAGATCGAATCGATGAATCCAATACCTCGGGATATGATAATGCATATGTTCTGTCCGCACTGTCATGCAGAGTTGATCGGCGGTGCAAAGTGTCCCGAGTGTCGGGCTCCTATGGTGCCTATGATTGTTAGGGGGGGTGGCGTAGTTCAGATCTGTGCCCGGAGGGGCTGTAAAGGACACATGTTAGACTTAGGTGGTGGAACGCTTGAATAGCAATTGGATAGATCAGCGGTGAGGAGAGACGGCTAGATGAGAAAGCTATCAACATTCAAAGAATTCTGTGAGTTTCGTCAACGCATTCTGAGTGATAAAGAGATTGGATACGATCGACCGACGCTGGTCGTAAGTGCCGGTACGTGTGGCCAGGCCAGCGGAGCCAATGACGTAATAAGGATGATCAAGCGCTACATGATTGAGCGCAACCTCAGGGACAAGATTGCGCTGAGGATCACTGGCTGCCATGGCTTCTGCGAAGTGGAACCTTTTATTCTCGTAGAACCCGGTCAACACCTGTATCCCAAGCTCAAGATGGATGATGTCCCCCGAGTTATCGAGGCGGCTCTCAGTGGGTCCGTAGACGAGGATTTGATATACAAGGATCCTCGTGACATGAAGAGCTATCAGGATCAGCTCGATATTCCGTTTTTCAAAAAGCAAACGCGGACTATCCTGGGGAATAACCAGAATCTGGATCCGATCAGGATTTATGACTACCTGGAACAAGGGGGATACGCCGCGCTGGAGAAAGCCCTCACTCGTATGGACCCTGACTGGATTGTCAATGAGGTCAAAGTGTCAGGCATACGGGGTCGGGGCGGTGCCGGTTTTCCAACCGGTCGGAAATGGGAATTAGCCAGAGCTTCCGCTAATGGTGAGGGACAGAAATATGTGGTCTGTAATGCCGATGAGGGTGACCCTGGTGCCTACATGGACCGCAGCCTGTTGGAAGGCAACCCCCATGCCATCATCGAGGGTATGCTGATCGCAGGCATCGCCATCGGTGCAACCAGAGGACTAATCTATGTTCGCGGCGAGTACCCGTTGGCTATAAAGCATGCCATGATAGCCTTGCAACAAGCGGGTGATTTGGGGATTCTTGGGAAAGATATTTTTGGTACCGGCATTGAATTCAATATCAGCATTGTCCGAGGAGCCGGAGCTTTTGTTTGTGGCGAGGAAACAGCACTGATCAAATCGGTGGAAGGCTATATGGGCGAACCTCGCCAGCGACCGCCGTATCCCATCGAGCAGGGTATCTGGCGCAAACCTACCTGTATCAATAATGTTGAGACTTTGGCGAACATCCCCGTGATTATTGATAAGGGTGGCGAGGAGTATGCCAAGGTCGGAGTTCCGGGGAACACCGGCACTAAGATTTTCTCGCTAGTGGGTAAGATCAAGAATACCGGCCTGGTGGAAGTACCCCTGGGGATGAAAATCAGCGAAGTGGTCTACGATATCGGCGGCGGACCGGTTGGCAAAGCCAGGATAAAAGCGGTACAGACCGGTGGTCCATCCGGTGGCTGCATACCTGCTCGAATGTTCGATCTGCCGATTGATTATGACAGTCTTACCAAGGCCGGTTCGATCATGGGTTCCGGAGGTATGATCGTCATGGACGAGAATACCTGCATGGTGGACATTGCCAAGTACTTCATGCATTTCCTCATGAATGAGGCATGCGGCAAATGCTATACCTGTCGCAAGGGCACCCAGCGCATGTATGAGATACTCGACGATATCTCCAGAGGAAAAGCCACCATGGATGACCTTGACCTCCTGGAAGAATTGGCACTGGTCGTAAAAGATACGACCATGTGCGGACTTGGGCAGTCGGCCCCCAATTCTGTTCTGAGTATGCTGCGCTATTTCCGAGAGGAGTTTGAACAGCACATTAAGGAAAAGCGATGTGTTGCTTTTGTTTGCAAAGACCTTGTCGGTGCTCCTTGTCAGGCCGCCTGTCCTATTGGAACGGAAGCCTGGCGCTATGTAGCTCAGATTGGGCATGGCGAGTATGAGAAGGCTTATCTGACTATTAGAGAGGTCAACCCCTTCCCGTCGGTGTGTGGCCGCGTTTGCCATCATCCCTGCGAGGAGCGTTGTCGGGCAGGGACCAGTGGCGGTAACGCCATTGCAATTCGTGCTCTCAAACGCTTTGTGACCGATCGTTTCGACCCGTCAATATACAAACCGAAACGGCAGGTCTGGACCGATGGAGAACCTCCCCTGATAGCCATAATAGGATCCGGCCCAGCCGGCCTGACGGCCGCTCACTACCTCTCTTTGAAGGGTTACAAGATAACCGTGTTGGAATCAGAGGATAAACCGGGTGGTATGCTGTATTCGGCCATTCCAACATACCGTCTGCCGCGGGAGACAATCGATAAAGAAATCAACTCACTTCTGGACGAAAATATCACAATGCGGTACAACACAGCTCTGGGCTGTGATGTTACTGTTGACGGGTTGCTCAAAGAAGGTTACCGGGCAGTTCTGCTGGCGCTTGGCGCTCATAAGAGCAAACCGCTGCGTCTTGAGAACGAGGATGTCGAGGGAGTCTATCCATCGATTGAGTTTCTCAAGGCCTTTAATCTGAGGAATGAAACACTCGCCAAAGGCCGGGTGGGGGTTATCGGAGGCGGCAATTCGGCTGTAGACGCCGCACGGATGGCCCTGAGACAGAAGGATGTTACGGACGTCACAATTCTGTACCGTCGGACACAGGTCGAGATGCCGGCGTTCGCCGAAGAGATTGAAGCCGCCGAAGAGGAAGGTATCACTCTCAAGACTTTGGTTACACCTACCCGTGTTATCTCCAAGGACGGCCATCTTTCAAGTCTGGAATGGGTACAAAACGAACTTGGTGCACCCGACGACAGCGGCCGGCGCCGACCGGTTCCAATCAAGGGAACTGAATCCACAATTGATCTTGATACACTGATAGTGGCGATTGGTGAAGACTCCGGTGTAGACGCTATCTCGCCTGCGTTGTCCAGCGGTGTGGAGACCACCAAGTGGAACACGATTCAAGTTGATATGGGTACGCTGGTCACCAACCGCCCAGAAGTATTCGCTGCCGGAGATGTTGTCACCGGACCAAATACCGTCGTGGATGCCATCGCCAGTGGTCGGAAAGCGGCGACAATGATCGACAGGTTTGTGAGAGGTAAGCCGATGGTAGAGTCTGCCATACCTCGCTTGCCGCAAGTCTATATCGAACCGGTAGCGTTGGATGAAGATGCTGTGCCGTCAAATGACCGGGTCGATACACCTCATGCGCCTGCTGAATGGCGCAAGCGAAACTTCTCTGAAGCAGAAGTGTCGCTGTCGATCAATGAGGCTTTCCGCGAAAGCTGTCGTTGCCTCCGATGCGACCTGGAGTTCACGCAGCCGAAAGAACAGCAACCGGAAACAGAGACTGTGGCCGCACCAACAGGAGGAAAGTAGCAATATGGTCACACTGCATATAAACGGCCTGCAGGTATCGCAGGAAAAAGGAACGACTCTCCTGGAAGCCGCACAATTCCTGGGTTTCCCTATCCCCACCCTGTGTCATATGGAAGGACTGACTCCCTACGGGGCATGTCGCCTCTGTGTGGTAGAGATTGGCGAGGGGCCGAGAGCCAGGCTGGTTACGTCCTGTACTTATCCGGTCGAGGAAGGGCTCAAGGTTAGAACAGCATCCCGGCGAGTGATTAAGGCGCGCAAGATGATTCTTGAGTTGCTGTTGGCATCATGTCCCCAATCCAAGACGATCCAGGATCTGGCTTCGGCGCACGACGTTAAGCAACAGCGATTCAAACAGGAACATGAAGACTGCATCCTGTGCGGTCGCTGTGTTCGGATGTGCGAGGAGCAAATGGTCGCTAAGGCGATCGGTTTCCGAGGACGGGGGCAGGACCGTAGTATTGGCACCCCCTTCGACGAAAAGTCGGAGGTCTGCCGGCTCTGTGGCGGTTGTATGTTCGTCTGCCCGGTCTGCGAACTTCGGTGTACCTACACCGATCCCGATAAGGCCATTTGCGGTGGCTGTGGTAACCATTCCGCAGTCTGTCTGGAAAAGCCCCAGTTTGACGATATGATGTGCTACATGGACCCGTGCGTTGCATGCGAAATAGAAAATATAAAAGAAATAAAAGAAGACTGAATATACAAGGAGAGATGCAAATGTCACTGACGCGAGTAAATGCCTCAGCAGCTACGCTCACCAAGAACCGCACCGAAGACTCAATCGTACCGACTTCGGGAATGTGTGTGACTTGTGTCGACGGCTGTATTGGCATGTGTGAAATAGGCAAGTCTGCCTACCGGGGTCATGAAGTAATCTACCCCCAGCCGTTTGGAGTGATCACCACCGCCGGCGAAAAAGTCTACCCGGTAGACTACTCGCATTTCAATATTCTTGGAACGGCCGTTGGCGCCGAAGGTATTGAAGCCGATAGCGACAAAGCTATCTTCCCGAATGTCAATCTCGAAGTCCGTTTCGGACATGACAACGGCCTCAAGTTTAAGCTTCCGATCATGATTCCTGGTATCGGCTCTACCGACGTGGCCAAGAATAACTGGGACGGTCTGGCCATAGGTACTGCTCTGGCAGGTACCGGTCTGACTATTGGTGAAAACGTGGTTGGCATGGACCCCGAGGCGGTCATAAAGAAAGGCCGGGTCGTGGACACCGTCGATCTCAAACGGCGAGTCAACCTGTTCAAAGACAACCAGCGTGATGGCTGGGGCGCTACCATTGTGCAATCTAACATCGAAGACACCCGTTTGGGCGTGCAGGAATACGCCATTGAAACCCTGGGTGTCGAATGCGTCGAACTGAAGTGGGGCCAGGGTGCCAAGAACATCGGTGGCGAGGTCAAAATCAAAGACCTCAAGAAGGCGCAGATGCTGTACGAGCGCGGGTATGTGGTTCTTCCGAATCCTACCGACCCGAACGTGATAGAGTCCTTTAAGGCGGGTGCCTTCAAAGAGTTTGAGCGTCACTCACGGGTTGGCATGGTTACCGAAGAGGGCTTTGCTGCTCGAGTGGAAGAACTCCGCAAGGCCGGCGCCAAGTATATTTTCCTGAAAACTGGCGCGTACCGACCGAGCGATCTGGCTCGCGCCGTGAAGTTCGCCTCCAAGTACAAGATCGACCTCCTCACGGTGGACGGCGCCGGCGGCGGCACCGGAATGAGCCCCTGGCGGATGATGAATGAGTGGGGTATACCACCGGTGGAACTGCACTCGTTGCTTCATGACTACACAAAAGTACTGGCTGACAAAGGCGAATACACGGCCCCGATCGTTCCGGCCGGTGGTTTTACTTTTGAAGATCAGATGTACAAGGGATTGGCTATCGG
>QNAF01000077.1 GCA_003641405.1 Candidatus Zixiibacteriota bacterium
GCTCTGTTCCTACCCATTTGGTTTTGCCTTTGCCTGTTGAAGGTTATCATCAACCAGCGAATTAACAGCGGAAATCAGTTCGTTTTTTCCAATACCAGTCATTGCCGAGAAGGGAATCGCAGCCACACCCAGTTCGGATTCTATCTTACGCACTTTCTTGTTCAGCTTGTCTCTATTTAACTTGTCAGCCTTGGTAATGGCAACGAGGACCGGGAGTTCGCGTTCCGCCAGCCATCGGATAAGTTGCCAGTCTTCTTCGGTCGGTTCGCGGCGACAATCCAGCAGCAGCACCAGGCCTACCAGATCGTCACAGTTGACGAGGTACTCCTCGATAAGTTTTCCCCACGAGGCCCGCAACGACTTGCTCACCTTGGCGTAACCATAGCCTGGCAAGTCTACCAGGTGGAACCGGTCGCTGACAAGAAAGAAATTGAGCGATCGCGTCCGCCCCGGTGTCTTGGAAACCTTGGCGATCTTCTTGCGTCCGACTATACGGTTAAGCAGTGACGACTTGCCTACATTGGACCTGCCTGCCACGGCAACCTGTGGGCGCCTGTCAGAGGGCAATTGATCCAGGGCAAAGAAAGAGCCCACGAACGAGACTTCCAAACTCAACTTAGCTATTCCTGATTTCTTCCAATAGTTAGCTTCGTTCACACACGAGTGAGCTGATTCCATCAATGCAATCCGGCCGCCTGGCGATTAGTCATCCTGCCCTTTGCTTTGGCGTAGGGTGACTTTGTAAGTGCCTGTTTGAACACCTCAGAAATGGATCGCACGTAGTGCAGCTTCAAACCCTCGAGCAGCTCGGGTTGCAATTCAACCACATCTTTCTGGTTCCGCGATGGCACCACAACTTCGTTGATGCCCAGTCTCCTGGCGGCCAGTAGTTTCTCGTTCAAGCCACCGATCGGCAGCACGTCACCGCCCAGCGTAATCTCCCCGGTCATGGCGATATCTGTGCGAACAGGTATGCCGGTAAGGCATGACAACAAGCCCGTGGCAAGACAGATTCCGGCTGATGGTCCATCCTTGGGAACTGCGCCCTCCGGGATGTGCACGTGAAGTTCCATTTTCTCAAAGAAGTTATCATCCAACCCGAAACTAACGGCGTGGTTACGAATGTACGATAACGCCGCCGAGGCCGATTCCTGCATCACGTCGCCGAGCGATCCTGTCAGTGTAAGCTTGGCCTTACCCTTCATTGGCACAACTTCAATCGGCATCACCTCGCCGCCGGTTTCTGTCCAGGCCAGAGCGACTGCGTACCCCACAGTGGGTTGTGTGCGGATGTTCGTGTCGATATACTTCCGCTGTCCAAGCAGCTTCTGCACTTTGGACTTATTGATCACGGCCTTGTGCAGCCGTTTGCCTTCGGCGATTGTTACCGCAATCTTCCGCAGGATAGCTCCCAGTTTCCTTTCCAGCTCACGCACGCCGGATTCACGCGTGTAGTACCGGATAACCTCATAGATGGCTTCATCGCGGGTCTCTATCCGGACTTTCCCCAACCCTGTTTCGACAAGAAGTTTGGGCATCAGGAAACCGCTGGCGATAGCTGCTTTTTCAAAATCCAGGTACCCCGGAAGGCGGATAATCTCCATACGGTCACGCAGTGCCGCCGGGATGTTGGCGGTTGAATTGGCTGTAGTAATAAACAGCACATTTGACAAATCGTACTCGACTTCGAGATAATTATCCCAGAAGCTGTTGTTCTGTTCCGGGTCAAGCACTTCCAGCAACGCCGACGCCGGGTCACCACGAAAATCGTGCCCGAGCTTGTCAACTTCGTCCAGCAGGAACAGCGGGTTGGTGGACTCTGCTTTCTTTAGCGACTGGATAATGCGTCCCGGAAGTGCCCCAATGTATGTGCGACGGTGGCCGCGTATCTCGGCTTCGTCATGAACGCCACCCAGCGACATGCGGACGAATTTGCGACCCAGCGCACGCGCGATTGAGCGTCCCACGGATGTTTTTCCGACACCCGGGGGGCCAACCAAACACAGAATGGGGCCTTTGACTTTGGATGCCAGACGAATCACGGCCAAATGTTCGACAATACGCTGTTTGGCTTTCTCCAGGCCAAAATGGTCACCGTCGAGGATCGCCTTGACTTCCTTAAAATCCGTGCGGTCTTCTGTGAAACGGTTCCACGGCAATGCCAGCAGCCATTCGACGTAGGTCCGCACTACTCCCGCCTCAGCCGAATACGGGTGCATCCTGGAGAGTTTGCGAATCTCCTCGTCGGCTTTCGCCATAACGGCTTCGGGGTAGTCGCCTTCCTCAAGCTTGGAGTAGAGATCATCGACTTCCGCCCCGCTGTCGTCTCCCTGGCCAAGCTCGTCCTTGATAGCTTTGAGTTGCTGTTGAAGGTAAACTTCGCGCTGACCACGGGACATTGATTCGCGGACATTACCGTCGATCTTGTGCTCGATATTGAGAATCTCTACCTCTTCCTTGAGCACTTCAGAGAGAACCAGAAACTGGTCTTTCACGGAAGTGGTCTCCAGGAGGCGTTGTTTTGTCTCCACCTTGTGCAGGATGTGTGCGGCAACAGTATCGGCCAATTGGGAGTATGGTTGAATTGACGCTATTGATACCAGAACTTCGTCAGGGATACGACGGTTGAGCCGCACGTATTCCGCGAACCGCTCTGAGACCGCACGCGAAAGAGCTTCCGTTTCGCGGTCAAACTCTTCCTCGGCGCGAGAGTGCAGGCTGATCTTAGCCACCATGAACTCTCCGGGACTGGAAACCGATACAATCTCGGCCCGCGCCAGACCTTCCACCAGCACCTTGAGTGTGCCGTTGGGCATTTTCATAACTTGCAGGATTCGGGCCGCCACGCCGACTTTGTACAGGTCCTTTTCGTGCGGATTGTCTACACCCGAAGACCGCTGGGCTACCAGCACCACCTGCTTGTCCTGGACCATGGCTTCCTGGAGGGCTTTGATTGTGAAATCACGTCCCACCAGCAGGGGGTAAATCATGTGCGGGAATATCACTATATCGCGAAGCGGTATAACCGCCAGCCGTGAGCGAATTTCTATCTCTTCAGTGTTGTATGTAAGCTTCATACCTCTTTCTCTCTTATACTCTTCCAAGCCGCCAGAGCGGCCAAACCCCTGACGATACTAAGTTCCAGCCCGTATTCAAAGGACTATTTTGCGCCGGAGATCACATAGGCAAAATGAGATCTTGTAGTACAAGGGCGGGTCCGCCTTCGAACCCGCCAATAATCAACCCCACATCTCCAGCAGATGTGGACATCTGCCGGACACATTTGCACGTTACATCATGTCACAGAATGGAGCTTGCCCTGCCTACCCAGCGTCCATTGTCACCACCAGCCAGAACACGATGAGAAGCAGAGCCAGGATGGCCATCCAGGCGTACTGGCGGGCTGAGAACATGGCCTTTTTGCCGTGGGGGTCTTCGTGAAGCTCAGTGTGATACGATTGCATTCCCTGCAAAGTGGAAGAGAGTTCCTCGGCACTCGTGAACCTGTCGACCGGCTCCTTGGAGAGAAGCTGCCCTATCAGGAGCCTGGCATCACTGGGGAATTTTCCAGCACGCTCGCCACCAAACGGCACCGGCTGTGTGAGAATCGCCTGACGGAGCAAGTCGGTGCTTTCGGCGACAAAGGGAAGCTGCCCGGTGAAGAGATGATACAGCACTACGCCGAGCGAGTAGAGATCAGCCGCTGCACTCGCCGGTTCCCCGCGCAGAAGTTCCGGGGCTGCAAACGCAAGGTCGCGCTCGCCATAGCTGTCGGCTGAACGCACGGAAGTCCGGTTCAGACAGAAATCTACCAGCCTGGCATTCCAGGAGTCATCCACTATCAGGTTGCCGGAGTTGATATTTCCGTGGAACTGGCCACTTGCGTGGGCAACTTCCAGCGCGGCTGCGGCCTGCCGGGCTACCTGCAGGAACCAGCGATATTTGATAGGATCTTCCTGCGAGAGAGAGTAGACTGACTTGCCTGCTGCGTGTTCCCTGACAACGAAATCGTTGCCATCGTCTTGCTCCATAGCGTAGAACGATCCAATGCTGTCGCACCGGACTCCGGAGAGACGCTTCATCTTTTCGAGGAACCCGCGTTTCCAGTCTTCGCCGGGGCACTCCGGGTGTTCCAGCAGCTTGATTACGACCGGTCGCTGGAGCCCGGTGTCAAGGGCGAGATAGGTTCGCCCGTTCTTACCTTCGCCGAGTTTCTCCGAGATACTGTAATGCAGAAGCTTATCCACAATATACAAATCGGCAGTTATCGGCCTAAATTAAGAGGTCCGGCGTGTGAAATGTGTGCCATCTCCCGTCACCCCTGCGAAGGGGTCTGTTGAGAAACCCCGTGTCCGGCAGATGTCCACATCTGCCGATTGAGACCATTTGCCTTTGTGCCCCACAGCAAGCTGTGGGATCTGACCATTATACAGCTTGTAGGTCAGGAGCCTTGTGCTCCTGACATTCGCGCAAGCCGTGAGAACGTACAGACAAAGATGGCAGGTTCGCAAGGAACCTGCCCTACAAGAAGACTCTCATCTGCCGGATGACACGGCACATGTGGATATCTGCCACGCACAAGAACTAACCGATGATCTTGAGCTTGGCGTACTTGGCCATGATCTTCTTTACACCAATGCCGGAGAACATGATCTCAAGTCTGAGCGATTCCCCGAACCCTTCCGCGCCGAGTATCTTCCCACGCCCGAAAGTCGGGTGTTCCACTACGCGCCCGACTCTGAGAAGTTCTTCCGGTTCGTATTCATAGTGGACGCCGGAGGGTGCGGGTATGATTTGCGCCTGGGAACCGACCTGAGAATGTGCAGGGTGGCTAACTGTCGGTCGGTAGCCCTGCTTCCTGAGGTCATGCTTCTCGACCAAGTGGTCGGGAACTTCTTTGACAAAGCGTGACATGACGCTGGCTACTTCGCCGAAACGGTGTCGGCTACTAGCCACTGACAGGCAGAGATTCTTCCGTGCCCGGGTGGCCCCGACATAAAACAGGCGACGTTCTTCTTCCAATTGCTCCGGCTCAGTAACAGTGCGTTGCAGAGGAAAGAGCCCTTCTTCGAGACCAGCCAGGTAGACACTCGAAAACTCAAGCCCTTTGGCGGAGTGGATTGTCATCAGCGAGACTTTGTCTTCGACATCCTTGTAATCATCGAGATTCGTAAAGAGCGAAATCTCCGAGAGGTATTCCTCAAGGTGCGCCTCGCCATGACTGCGCGCATACTCGGCGGCACCCTCAATGAATGCCTCGATATTATCGACTCGTGCCTGACCCAGCACGCGGTCTTCGGCAAGCAGATCGTCTATCATTTTCAGGTCGGTAACCAGATCCTGAACCAGCAAATCGACCGGCCTGGTGTCTTTCTGCTCCCGGTATTTCTCGATGATGGCCGTGAACGGTTCGATCCGTTTGGTCTTGGCGGATAGTTCGGGATGTGTTTCACTCTGGCGCGCTATCTCGTAGGCCGGTACTCCGGCCTGTCTTGCCAGGGTTGCGATCTGTGCGAGAGTCATCTGACCGATGCCTCGCTTGGGGTAGTTGATAATACGCTGGAAAGAGATATCATCGGCAGGATTAACAATCAATTTGAGGTAGCCCAGAAGGTCCTTGATTTCCTTGCGCTGATAGAAAGAGACCGATCCAATAATCTGGTAGGGGATACTCTCTCGCCGAAGTTGTTCCTCGAAAGCGCGGGACTGGGCGTTGGTTCGGTAGAGAATGACCACGTCGGTCAGGGGAGTTTCTGACTGGCAGGCAACTATCTGCTCGACAATAGTGGTTGCTTCATCCGCCGCGGAGTCTACCAGGAAAAGCTTAACCTTGTCGCCGCCCTCAACGGTCGTCCACAGTTTCTTTCCTTTGCGCATCTCGTTGTTGCCGATCACAGAGGAGGCGGCTTCGAGAATAACACCGGTGGAGCGGTAGTTCTGTTCCAGTTTGATAATCCTTGCGCCGGGGTAGTCGGTTTCAAACTCCAGTATGTTCCGAATATCCGCACCACGCCAACCGTATATGGATTGATCTTCGTCACCCACCACACAGAGGTTATCGTGGTCGCCAAGCAGGTGTTTCAGCAGAAGGTACTGGATATGGTTTGTGTCCTGGTACTCATCAACCATGATGTAGCGAAGGCGCTCCTGGTACCGTGCGGCGACTTCGCTGTCGCTTTTCAGCAGCCAGACGGCGTTAAAGAGGAGATCGTCGAAATCCATCGCGCAGCAGGCGCGAAGTCGTTCCTGGTAGAGTGTATACAGTTCGGCGGTGCGTGTCTCAAAATAGCCCCCGGCGGCGGTGGCGAACGCCTCGGGACCTACGAGCTTGCTCTTGGCATCGGATATCTTTCGCAGTTGTCCTTTGGCGGGGAATTGTGTGTCGGAAAAACCGAGCTCCTTGATACAGTTTTTCATCAAGGTGAGGGAGTCTACCTGGTCGAATATCGTAAAATTCGTCTGGTAATCAAGGCGGTTCGCATCTCGGCGCAACACCCGCACACAGAACGAATGAAAGGTGGAGACGTTCATCTGCTGGATATCGCTACCCAGGAGACGGGTCACCCGTTCTTTCATCTCACCTGCGGCCTTGTTGGTAAATGTAACAGCCAAAACCTGGTAGGGGTTGGCCAGTCTCTGCACTAACAAGTGTGCCAGGCGACGTGTCAGTACGCGCGTTTTGCCGGAACCGGCCCCTGCAATAATGAGAAGGGGGCCTTCCGTGGTGGTAACGGCTTCAAGTTGAGCCTCGTTGAGTTCTCCAAGCAGTCTACTCATGATAGGGGCGAATATAGGAGGGATTGAATGTGACGCAATCAGATTCGCGGGAACGCACTATCGGTAATGGCGGGATCGCATGGGGTTCTACCTGACTCAGTTGCATTGGTATTGTTGTTGCAGGGATAGACGGAATAGAAAAGCCCCGTGTTCAACGGGGCTTCCAATTTTTCTCAGCAGACAGGATCGACAGAATCAGAAAGATTTGAGAGCATCCTCACGGCTGTCGAAATGCTCAAAAACCGTGATCAGCCGTGTCATAGCCAAAATCGACTCAATATTGGTGATATTGGCCAGCACGAGCCGCCCGCCGGCCTTTTTAACCGTTGTCAGTGCTGAGATGAGCATCCCCAGCCCAACTGAGTTCATCCACTCGACCTTCTTGAGGTCAATCACGAACTGCTTCTTGTTCAGTTGGATGTATTCGTGGAGCTTGCCGTGGAACAAGGTAGTTTCTTCCCCACCCATGATCTTTCCTGAGATGTCTAAAACGACAAGACCGGAATCAGAAACGGAATCTTCGAACTTCATTTCGCTTCACCTTGTATCAAATAGTCTCTGTGTTTCACATCAGTTTGCCGAAACATATCCGGCACGAAGAGCAGACCTTCCGCTCGACAGCCCAATATTGGAATCCAAGCTACAGAAAGCAAGCGTTTTGGCGGGGCGGGCAGAAAATGAAGCGTAGGGCAGGGTCGGGGCACCTGATCACGTATTAACAGTTCCGTCACGGTGATAGACGATATGTCTGTTTGGTGAAATGAACGAACTAATCCCACCAGCGTATACCGATATCACGATACGAATGTAATCGTTATTCTTCTCTAATCTCAAAGCCTCGGCGTTGTATTCCTGACCTTCGATCGAGCCAGTATAGTACTGGGGGAAGTCAAGATCCAACTTCGCAACTTCAGCATAGCTCCTGAGCGACCACCTTGCTACCTCTGCATCCAGCGCCTTCGCCAAGTCCACACGTCCCATACTTGATACCTCTGTTTGGTGACAGGTGTAGCGCATAAAACGATGGGCGGCCCATCCGCTTGGGCCTGTTGAAAAAGTCCTGTCCTTGAGTTGAGTCAGGTCCTTCGAATCTGCGATAGCAGGTTTGTGAGACCTGACTCTGTTCTGTGACATGATGTTACGTGTCGGGTCACAATCCCGCTTTGCGGAATCAGGACCCGACACAACGTTGCTATGGGGCTTGTCAACAAACCCGCTTGCGGTGGGTTTCTAATAAACCGAGTGTCTTGCGCGACTAAATCATCCCTCGACCCGCTCTTACCGCTTGTGGCCTGACGCACGGAAGTGTGACGTCACGAACAGCGCCAGCGATACGGCCAGCCCTGGGAAAATCGGTTGCAACCCAAGCCAATACTCACCGGAATCAGAGAAAAACTTCGACACGTACCACGACAACGAGATCCCGCCGGCAAACATGATCATCACAAACGCTCGTGATGCGGCCAGCCGTCGTTTGCCCACAAATGCGTAAAAAACAGGCACCAGCAATGCCGGTGTGCCGATTGAACCGAATGCGTGCCAGATGTCCACCACCGACCTGAAAAACAGTGCCCACACAATGGCCAGAACTGACGTAATCACAAGCCCTAACCTCGTGTAACGAGGTACTTGATCGGGACGAATCCAGCCGAACCGCCTGAGTATGTCGTTGCCGAACGTTGACGCCGCCAGAAACGAGTATGAGTCAACAGTCGACATGACCGTGGCAAGCAACGCCAGTGCGAACAACCCCAGCAAGCCAACCGGCAGGACCGCATTAGCCAGCGCAGGGAACGACGATACGGGATCAGCCAGCTCTGGTAATAACGCGCGCGCATACAGTCCACACGAAGTTGTCATAAAATCGAAAACCGCCCAACAGCCGATAGAGATCAGAATCCCGGTGCGCGCCGTGTTCGCACTTTTAGCTGCGTAACACCGCTGGTAGAACGCCGGTTCTATCAGTGTAGCCAATGCAATTACATACCATGTTCCTATGTACCAGCCGGAATTACCTCCGTGCCACGTGAGATGACTATCCGGAATGTGCTCCTTGAGAAACTCCCACCCACCGTAGTTCGTAACCAGCACGACCAGCAACACTGCAAAGCCTGTAAACATCAGCCCGAACTGGAGCAGGTCAGTCCGCACTACGGAGTTGAAACCACCGAGGTAAACGTAGACAATCGATGTTGCACTGCCGAGTAGAACACCAACCCAGAACGGCCAGCCGAACAACTGTTCTGCCAGCACGCCTAACATGAGAACGTACGCCGCCGGTACAGTCATCAGAAAAATGATCACCGAGCCGAGCGCGGCAGTCCTGTTGTCATAAACTTGCGCAAGGCGATCAGGTATGGTCAGCAGCTCTGTCTGCCGCGCCTTCTTTGCAAGAAACATCGCAAACAGGAAAGCGGCCAGGTAGTATGGCAACCCAAACACCAGCCAGTTGGACACGCCGTATTGGTAGCTGTACTCTCCCACCCCGAGAATGCCCCCATACCAGGTCGAGACAAGCGACGCCACCAGTGCCGGTAACGTCAGCATACGCCCCCCCACAATCATCTGAGAGGCGCTACTGTCCTTTCTGAGCCGCTTGACAAAACCCAGTACCAGCACCAGCACCAGGTAGGCAGCAATCAGGCTGTAGTCAATTGCATGCATAATTGCTTAGCAGTCTGTTGAAAAACTGTCCGCATGCGGTGGATGAACATCCGAGATGTGTCACTTCTTCAACAAGCTCCTAAAACATTTCCAATTGCACCTGGCCGTAGAACGACCGCTCCGAAGCTACGAAATATGCTGCCCAGCCGTCGATACTCACCTGTTCATTCTGTTGGCGCGACGCCCAGTTGTCGGCCCATGAAGCAACCGCCTCGTACTTTTTGTCGAACAGGTTGTCAACGCGCGCTGTAAATGTCAGGCGTCCCATCTGTAGGAAGTTCTCCCAACTCACCGATGCCGAGAGTGAAGATATGTAAACTGGATCGATAGACATCGATTCAGTGTTCCAC
>QNAF01000078.1 GCA_003641405.1 Candidatus Zixiibacteriota bacterium
GATAGGAGGTTGCTTGTCTTTTGTGTCAGTATGAACCTTGCCGTTGCATTCGTCTATGAGAGCCATGTACTTCTGCTGGTACTCGCCTGCTCTGGCATCGCCCCTCTGTCGGAAGCACTCTGCTGCGGCGCCGTACATAATAGCCTTTCTGTACCTGAGCGGCACATTGCCTGTAAGCAGGTCGTCGGCAGTTGCAACAGGATTAGCCTCGTCTGTTATCAAGTCAATGACCGACTCCTCGTATACAATATGCAATTTTATAACATAAGCCGATGATGACAGGTTTTTTAACAAGCGGAATGTATCGTGATTAGGCATCTCATACCAAAGAGGGTACTCAGTATCGCCAGACAACAACCCATATTGCTCTATAATTGTTTGGTCTGCTGGTCGTAACTGTGTCCATTGTCCATCGCCTGTTGTTATCCAGCGCTCGATAGACGAAATAGTATCGCACCCGCTTAATGTATAGTAGTTGTAACCTTCTTTGTCAACTAGCGTCAAAGTAGGAGCATTGCCGTTTTGGTCGTACTCTAGCACTCCGTCGCTTGACGCATCCGCTATGCTGAATATAACATCGGCTCTATTGCATTGTGTCAATTCAACGAATTCCCTATGGGTATCGCTGATAATACGGTTCTTTACTGCTTCGGCAATAATGCCTGTGTCCGTGTCGCGCGTGATGTCATTCACTCTGGTACGGATTTGTCCTCTTGTATAAGTGATACCCATATTCGTCTCCTATTCGTCGTGCGAAGGCGTCTTGCCGTACTTGCGCTCGGCATCCTTGCGTGTCATTACTTCCTCGTTCACGCCAGAAGGCGGCGCGCCCCTCACGCTCCGTTCGCGCTCGTTCATTACCATAGACGCTTCTGGCTTAAACATAACCTTGCCGCCGCCAGTGTCTCTCATGCGATGCCTGTCTGACGCATTGCGCCAAACAATCACCTTTTCATTGTCTCTATCGCTCATTACTTTTTCTCCTTTGCTTTTGGTTCAATTATTTTAGCCAATGGCTCTTCAATAGAATCTGCTGTTTCATCAACCAAATATGCTTCCGCGCGCAACGCCCCGCTAGTAGTGCGCAACGCCTGATTGTGCAATGGGCTGGTATGGTCGTACCTTTCCGTTACAGTGTCCTTAAAACTGCGAGGCACGAATTTTTCATCAAACAATGTATATGGTATCGCCGCTTGCGGACCCAAATACCATTCACGCTTGTTATACAGCGTAATAGCCAAACCAGACTGTCTCGCTATCTCGGCGCGCTCGGCTGCGTTCAAACCCTTCATTTGCTCGTATAGCTTGCTTGACGGATTACTAGGGTCTTCCTTTGTGTTCTTTAACGCCAAAACAAACACAGCCTTCATTTCCTGTGTGATAAGCCAGTCGGCATTAGCCACGTTCTGCTTGTCGTAGATAGAACCAGGAAACGGATAATACCATAATGACCTCGGTATCAGCTTCTCCATGTCAACGCGCGCGTTTGGCTTCGACTTGATAGTCTGCTTGCTGATAGCCACAATGGTTTTCATTTCAGGGTCTAGCTTGCGCAACTTGCGGTACTCGCTACTCATTTTCCCTGGCTTGTCCTGATACTTCCATAAATCGTAGTCGTCAATTCGCTTTAGAATAGACTCTTGATAGGCATACACCTTGTCCATATGGACATGGTCGTACGGCGCGTCTGGTCCGTACGGTGGCGTTCCATCCGTAATATGCGGATAAAGCCCTATTTTCATGCCGTCGCTTGTCGTTCCAATTCTCATTATTCATTCCTTTTATAAGGGGGCGGGGGGTTAGCCCCACCCCTCAGTTTTTGCTTACGTGTGTATATCTAGGCAATGCTGATATACGCCTGGTCTGATGGCTTTGTACATGCGAGTTTAAACGCGCCGTACATAATGTTCATCATTACGCCAGGATAGCCATTGCTTGTCCAGTCTTCCCACCCTGTTGACTTGATGCCGAGGTCGCCTTTGGCTCCGCCGATTTCAAGTACCCAGTTAGAGCCTTCTTTAACCGATGGCGTGCTGTCGCCTTTAACGCCCAGCTTGACATGGTTGCCGAAGTTAAGGAAGTAGATTTTAGTTGCTGTGGTGGTAGGCATAGCCCTCCATGGGATTATGTCTGCTCCAAGCACGTCAAAGTTGAGGTGTCCAATGGATGCGTTACCGCCCTGTGTTCTCTCAACCGTGTTTTCGGACAACGTGCGAAGTCGCTTGAACACGTCTGGGTGCGCCAGAATAGTGTCTGCAAATCTGCCAGCGTCCTCGATACCGCCATACGCCTCGAACAGGTCAGCCATTGTCAGTGTCGTATACGACGTGGCAATAGTGGTGTTCTTTGGCGCAAGCGCTGCGTCCGCTCCAGTGAAATCCCAGCCCAGATAGTTTGAGTTGGTGATATCCATTACTTTAACCAATCCTAGAATTGTGTTGTTCGTGCCGTCGCCATTGGCGATGTTCTGGTCGAACATGTATCCAACGTCGTCTAGCAGCGCATCTGCTTTTAGCTTCGACAGTGAAATAGCTCGTTCAACGCTTGCTGTATCAGAGATGTTGCAAACGAGTTCGCCATGCGTAGATGCTTCGTGCTTGTACCAGTAGCTCCAGCCTTCCTGATGCGCGGCATCCATAAGGTCGGTGCTAACAGGCGTGATTGCGGACTGGATAGTGCCATCGTACTGTCCGTCGTAATAGTTGGTTGAAATACCAGTCGAGCGATATGGGTAGAAGCTGTCTTTACCACCGTGGTATTTCACTTCCGCCTTGTCAAGCATTAATGCAATGCCCTTGCCAGCATTGTATACAAACTGCTGCGCATTATCGCTGATGTATTGGTGTGTAACTGAATTGATTTGGTCAGTGACTTTAGTCATAGTCATAGTCTTTTACTCTCCGTAGATTTATTTGTTCATACGCATGAATTCAGCCACCAAGTCGTCAGTGCTTGCTCCCTTGAGCGAGCGTACAGAGCGCGTGCCGCCTTTTGCAGTGCTTCGTCCAGCGCTAGTCGTTCTCACTGATGCGCGTTTCTTAGCCTGCTTTAATTGCGCCTTCGCTTTTTCCGCCTCGGCTTTGGCTTTCATCATGTTGGGATTCGGAAGCTTGCCTCGCGCTATCTGAGCGTCTCTCTCAAGCGCTAGTCGATTAAGCCACCGCTGGTGCTTTTGGTCTTCAGGCACAGAGTCATCGAATCTGAACCCTCCGTCCTGCACCGCAGAGCGTACCAATTCAACTCGTTGCTCAGGTGTCAAGTCAGGGAACTTTTCATACATTTGCATGTCTAGCTTGTCAAAAAACTGCCTTTGTTTTTGCTGGACTTGCGCAATACGTCCTTGCTCGGCTTCGTACTGAAGCCTCACTTTTTCAGCATCATAGCGTGTAGGCTGTGTAATGCCCATTTGTCGCCCGTACATTTTTTCAAATGCAGCCACAGCCTGAGGATTGTTTTTTAACATTTCCACATGCTTGGCGAACGGACCAATGCTTTCAAGATGCTTGCGTTCTATTTCAGAAGCTCGTATCTGCGCAGCCTCAAAACGTTTCTGCCATTCTTTGGATGCTTCTATGGCATCTTGCGCGGTTTTTTCCAATCCCATCTTCGCCTTGAGCTTAATGAATTCATCGACATGTTCTTGCGATAAACGTCCATTTTCGTCATAGGTAAGCGTTTCCGTAAACTCCTCGCCATTACGGCTATAGGAGATTTTGTGCGCGTCCTCTACTTCGGTTTGTCCTTCGATAGCGGACACGTCTTCATAACCTACATCATTCTCGTCTATCTCGGCATCGCCAATTACTTCAGCGTCCTCTATGGGTTCCGCATCCGCAAGCTCTGATTCGATAGCCTCAGGTATCATTTCGGTTGTCTCTTCCTCAACGGCTTCAGCTTGGCTATTGGTAATAGCGGCATTCACGTCGTCAGGATTTAAATTGTCAATAGTCATTGCCATTCCTTCGACACGCCCTATGCGGGTGGTATCTGTTGTTGTTCAGGGGGCGGAGCTGGCTGCTCTGCCATCTGTTTGGCTACTTGTTTTAACGCCATTGCCAAATCTGGCATATTCAACTTGACTGATTCAGCCAAGAAGTCTATCATTACGTGTGGTATGCCCATCTGCATGAATATAGGCACAAAGTTTTGTATAAACCCTAGTGTCATGCTGGCTCTGTCCTCGTTGGATGAAGTCCCGCCAGGACTCATAACCACTTCAATTGTATAGTCAAGCGACTCTATCAAGTCAAAATCGACATCAATCATCTTACCGTCTATCATTGGTTTGACAAAACGGTCGTCAGGCGGACAGGCAAGCATGAGTTTGAATAGAATCATGGCTGTTTTTTCCAGCGCTGGCTTAACCATTTTACCGCCGTAGTCAAGTATCTGTCTGTTGTTCTGCGAATATATGGCTGCCTGCTGACCAGAACGGATGCCACCGCCCTCTCGTCCAGCCAGCGCGCCATGCACGCCCGACATTTGCGCGCCTATGCCCATTACCATTGATATCATGTTAAAATTGCTAGGCGGTATGGGAAGCGCATTGTCCTTCCATATGTTCAAGCCTTGTTTGGCTTGCGCTGGAAATGTATTCGGGTCTCTGGGGTCGTTCGATATATGCGTGTCAGGCGAATCGAATATGTCTTTAGTGCCTGACCAGCTGCCACTGCCGAACATGTTAAAGTTGTCCTTAGTGGCGTTCATCATTGAATTAGCCAGTTTGTTTATTTCTATCTGATTGGCTGTAAACGAACCACCTCGCTGTCCAAGCAAATCACCTTTGGTTCTGAATTCAACGATTGGCGCGCCCTGTATGCCATTGTCGTACAGTTTACTGTATCCGTCATACACGCCCACCTTGTGGTCGCCCTCGCCCACTAGCACGCTGTGTCTCCAGCCACCTTCGTATTTAGGGTACTTGCCCATCATGTGAGGCTCTATGTCCTCTATCATGGCTTCATGCATGGCTATGTGCGCCTCAAGGAACTTGATAGCCACGTCAAGAGCCATATTGACTGGAATCATGGGAGCTATTTGAAAACCGCTCATAGGCTGCGCCTGTCTAGCTCGCAACTCGCCTATATGCTGCCAGTGGTCAACCACGTGGTCGTCATGGTATTGCGAGTCGTGTATAAGCATGGCTGGGTCGTCCTCGTCTGTAAACGGCATATTGCCCGCCACGCTTGCCTCTATAATGTTGCGCTCCTGGTCTAGTTCCTCGTTCGACTTGTCCTCGCTATATGTTAGCAGACTAGGGTCAAACACCCATCGTTCACGCAACAACACGTTGTTGTCATCCATGTAAGCCGACTGCATGGTTTTGTATCCAGGCACTTCGCCATCCCAGTTAATGGTATTGGTTATCTTGCCTGTTTTCACAGGAGGCTCGAACGCCGTTGGTATAGCCTCGATTGCATCTGCGTGTTCGGGGTACTGAGCTTTTGCCACGCCTTTGTCAATCCATCGTGACGTAACCACTTCGCTGGCATCCTCGAACGCCACGCCTGGTGTCGAGTACACTTGCCACGAGTTAAGCACTTGAAGCGCGGCGCATGGCTCTGGGAAGTTTTTAAATCCGTCAAAGTATCCCTGCACATACGACACGTCAAACAACGCCATTTCTCTGTATACTTTATGCAACAAGCCATCCCAGTTGATATGCGACCGCACAGAGTCAAACAACGCCGTACCCATGCGAGCCACCATGTCAACCTCCGCATCCTGCATGTCCTGGTCTAGTTTAGGCACATAGCGTATCTTAACGTCATCGCTGTTAATAACAGCAACGTAGTCATCCACTGCTTTTGTAACCATAGGGATGTGATATTGCGACAACGCATCTGGCTGTCGTCTGGCTTCTGGGGTTGATGCAGCGCCATTGCCAAATATAGTATTGCGGTCTTGCATGTACCAGCCGTACCATTCATTGGCATCGTCCATCCATTGCCGTCTGTCGGCACGACAAGTTTCAATCAACTTGTTCATTTTCAAGTCAACTGCATATTCCCATGTTGGTTTGTTTTTCTTTTTTGTAGCCATTATCTAAAGAAGCTCCCTACTATGTCGTTTATTGTTTTGCCCCTTAGCCGAGTTGGTTTATTAAATGTTTTGTCTTTTCTCATAGTGCTTCGCAGTCCAACGCGCACCTCGTCTTTTATCTGGTTGGCGATAGCAGTTGATATAACCAAATCGTCATAGCATCCACGAGACGCGCCATGCTTGCCGTCAGTGACGCTGTACGTGCGCAGCTCTTCCCATATGTACGGAAACGGAATAACCAGCCCCTCTCTGTCGTTCTTGTTGGTGTACCACTTGCGCAAAGCAGTCTGCAACTGCCCTAGATACACGCCCTTTGTTTTTGAATTAGTCAAATAACCGTATGCCTTATGCACGTTTGCGTCGTATCTGGCTTCATCGCCTGTTGTCTGCAAGTACTGCCTCGGATATCCCTGTCGCTCCATGTGGTCGTTGACAGAGATGCCGTCCTTGTTGCGCTCGATGCCTATCAATGCTGTGCCATGAGCATAGCCCACAACGCCAAAATCGTGAGCGTGCCTGCCCTTGTCGGGGTCTTTGCCACGATAGTAGCCTACAACCCAGTCGGGACCGTCATACACGCGCTTAATGATAACGCCAGCATCGTAGTCGCCATGCTCCAGCCCTTCTGCAACGTCGCCGCCTATTACGTAGGTGGCGTCCTTGTCGTATTCCTCGATGAATTGCCACGGTCCGTACTTGTCCCGCACCATCTCGCCATTGGTAATGCAGTACCTCAATGTTGGGTTGTCTTTTTCAAACGTGTCTGCAAACAGCTTGCCTGCTAAAACAACGTCTGTGTTAAAGTAGTTGCTTCCTGACGATATGAAACAATCGCTATCATTGTGCGCGTATTCCTGCTTGAACCAGTCCTCTGGCGACATGGTAAGTCCCTGCGGGCATCTGTTTGTTTCAATAAACCGCTTAAACTTGATTTGTTCCTGCGACACTTGGTATCCATTAAAGGTAATGCGTCCCGACATCAAGTCGTATTCAAACTCGGTTTTTGGCTCGATAACCTCGTTGGGTCTCTTGGCTATTGCATACGTCGGCATCTCGAACCATGGCGTAAATATAGGCACCCATCCATCATAGCATAGTTCCTTGTCTGTTTTGCTTGCTTCGAGAAACGCCTTCCAATGCACTTTGGCATCGTTGTACGTTTCGTAAAGCCAGCCATACGCGCCATCTGCAGTGCCTTCGGCAAACACCTCTGCCCGCTGCGACGCTCCCTGCATGGACGCTCCTATAACCTTGCCGTCGTCATACACGCTGTTTCCAACTTCCGAATAATGTATGAAATTAGGGGAACTTGACCTGCCCACGTCGCCGCCAGCGCCTGCTGTTTTAATACGCACGTGCGATTCCATAGTGCCTTTTTCGTCAAACTTCAACCGCAGTTCGTTACGGTTTTTCATTACCTCTTCCTGTTGCACGCGCACCACTTCGCCATTGGGCATTTGAAACGTGCTTGGCATTGAGTTGTGCGACAACTTAATCATATCAAGCATGTTGCTTGTGCCATCCGTGTCATGCGCTACGTGCAGCGCTCTGAAGTTAGGCTGTGTCTCAGCCTTCCAGAACGAGCGGTTTGTACAGTACGTTGAATAGCCCACCTGTCTGGCTTTAAGCGTAATAGCCTGAAACCCGCCCCATGAATTACGGTAGGTGTTAACTATGTTATCCAGTTTTATCTGTGGCGGATTCATAAAAAACGCATGTGGCGTATCTGCGTTCTTGTCTGCTATCATGCAAAACCGCTTGCTAAACCACTGAAAGCTCTTCGTGCATTGGAAGAACTCTTCAGCGGTTTGAGGCACTGTATCAGGTGTAATTATATTAGTGTTATTTGTCAATCTTGGTTTTCTTTTTCCTCAGGGGTTTTACGTACGTATCCAAGTATTCAGCTTCGATTGCGTCCATGCGCGCTTTTCTGCGAGCTTTGGGTGTCAATGGCAGGTTGTCGCCTAGTCGTGGCTCTCGCAAGCTCTCACACGCATTCACAACGCCCTCGTTCTTATTGTTCCTATAGTCTTTCTTGTTACCCATTGTTGTCTCCGCAACAACTATAAGGGGGGAGGCGCTTATTAATTGCTACGCCGTTTCCGCCCCGTCTAGCCTTTTAGTTATTTACGCTTTTAAAAGTAGCTGTTGGTCGCAGGAATCATGTCCTACAACCTATATCTTACCCTACAAACAATAACGTGTCAATAGAAAAAAGGGACTGACATGCCTGTTTTTGCACTAAAAAGGGACTTTACTGTTGATTTTCATGCCTTTTTGTGCCATAATGTAGGTACATGAGTACAAAAAAAGACAACATTGGACAACAAAACATGCGAGACGACATCATAGGCAACTCGATAGACGACGAGGACAAGCAACCGTGGGAGCATGTGGACGACACAGAGCCGTACGGCTATACAGTCAAGCCCGACAAAATACGTCCCATACCCATGAGTCCCAATCGCAAGCTTAAAGGTCACGAATGGACTGACACGGAACGTCAATGGGTGTATTTGGCTTTGATAGAAACAGACGGCAAAGGCAACGAAGCCATCAAACTACTGGAAGAATGGAAAAAAGACAACCCTGAAATTGCCATACCGACAGGTCACGCCATCCATATGCTACATTGTAGCAGAAACAATAGAGATAAATTTCTGTCAACTGTTATAGACAGACACGTCAAGTTCCGCCTAACTAAAATGGCGCAGTCAACCAACGACAGAGTGGCGCTAGAGGCGAGCAAATATCTTTGGGACAGAGAATCTGGCAAGCCCACAAACAAGGTTGAAGCGCAAGTTGGCGTGCTAACCTATGCTGATATCGAAGCTCGCATGAAAGAGCAGGAACAAAAATACGGCTCACCTGTCAAGGAAGCCGATGTTGTTGAAATTAGCGATACTGACGAGTAGTGAAATGCGCGCAACTGCCTATTATAAAAAGTCGTGCAGTGTCGGCACGCCGTCAATCCAGTCAACAAAGCCGTGTTGCCAGTCCGCAACTCCATCCACGTAATCGGGGTCTAGCTGGCATAAGCAACCACCCTCAACCGCGCGATACGTCCCCCTCCAATCGGTATAGTGTACCAGAGCCAGCCTGTGCGTATGCCCCATAGCCATTGTTTTGCCTACACGCATCATTTGCCTGTGCGCCGCATACCCTGATTTAACGCCGAGCTTCTCACCGTGCATATACACTACATTGTCTAATTCAAGCCACTTGCCGTAATGCCTGTAGTCTATGCCCCGCTTCTCTAGGTGCAGGAACTCTGCTAGCGACAACAAACCGTCCAGTTCGGGAGCCTTTGACTCGATGTACTTTTCCAGTCGCTTTTCGTGATTGCCATACATGTATATAGCCGAGCATTTTTTAGGCATAGCCTTTTGCAGGTTGTCAAGGAACTCATTGGTCATATCCAATTCCTCCTTAAGTATGCGCTTCTTTGGGTCTTTACCAAACCTGCTCATTGAGTACATGTCAATGATATCGCCA
>QNAF01000079.1 GCA_003641405.1 Candidatus Zixiibacteriota bacterium
GCCCTGACCAAACGAGTTTACGAACGGGCTCTTGAAGGGGAGATGACCCATCACTTGGGCTATCCGCCGAAAGCCCGCGAAGGCCGTAACAGCGGCAACTCCCGCAATGGGAAAACCAGCAAAACTGTCAAGACCGGTGCAGAGGATGTAAATCTGTCGATTCCTCGCGATCGTAATGGGGAGTTTGAACCACATCTGGTCAAGAAACACCAACGCCGGCTACCTGGTTTCGACGCCAAGGTTCTGGCGCTGTATGCTCGTGGTCTGACGACTCGTGATATTCAGGGTCACCTTGAGGAGATGTATGATTCGGATGTGTCACCGGCGTTGATCTCGGCGGTTACCGATGCGGTTCTGGAGGAAGTCACGGCGTGGCAAAGCCGTCCATTGGAAGCGGTGTATCCGATCGTGTATCTGGATGCAATTCACTTGAAGATGCGCCATAGTGGTCAGGTCAAGAACCAGGACGTGTATCTTGCCTTGGGCATCAACCCTGAGGGTTACAAGGAGTTGCTGGGTCTGTGGATTGGTGAGCACGAGGGTGCTAAGTTTTGGTTGAACGTTTTGACTCAACTGAAGAATCGTGGTGTTCATGATATCCTGATCGCCTGTGTGGACGGTCTGACGGGTTTCCCTGATGCAATTGAGACAGCCTATCCGAAGGCTCAGGTGCAACTGTGCCTGGTACATATGGTGCGTAACTCGCTGAAGTACGTCAGTTTGGAAAGAGCGCAAGGCGGTGGCGTCAGCTTTGATGCCCTCAGCAGATTGAAAACAATAGATCCGTGCCGTAGGGCTTGTTGATAAACCACTGCTATTTGGAAAACTCCACGCGTTCGAAATCTTCCCAGTCAATCTCAGCTTCATCTCCGTCGTCGAGCGTGACGAAAATACCCTTGTTGTCTTCGTCAACATCGTTACAACCGCGCAGTCGGAACTCGCGACCATCCCAGACAGTGACCGTTGATGAACGGTATGAGTTCTTCTCGATTGACTTGACGAGACCAAGCTCTATCTTGAACTCCATATCGCGATAATCACCATCGAGAATTTCCCACGTATACTCTTCATCGTCATCCCAACAGATCGTACCGGTGTATTCCTCGCCGTCTTCAGTGTACACCGTCCCGCGCAGTTTTTTGCCGCCATTAAACTTGTCGTAAGATATCTGCTTCCCGGGTTTACTGAACTCCAGCCGGTCGAATTCATCCCATTCAACCTCAATCTGCCCAAACCCCGGATCAGAAATGACAATCCCGCTGTTGTCACTGTCCACGTCGTTGGTGCCGCGCAATGTCATCTCTTCACCGGATTTAAGTTCGATCAACGCCCCGGAGGAACTGTAGCGCTCAATAGCAGCTATTTTACCAAACTCCAACTTGCGCTTACGCCTCTTCTCTTTACCATCCAGGATGTCCTCGGTGAACAACTCGTCGATATCCCAGCAGACAAAACCTGTGTATTCGTCTCCACGGCGGGTCGTGAGTGTCCCGTAGAGCCTCTCGCCGAATACGGACGGTTCATCAGTCGTAGCCGCAGAGAACTCAATCCTGTCAAGATCATCCCAGGAAAACTCTATCTCGCCTTCATCCAGGTCCTCGATCACAATCTCACGAATCGCTGATCCGATATCCGTTGATCCATTTGTTAATTCGATTTCTTCCCCGGATTTCATCGTAAGCAGGACCAGATCGTCGTCGATCACTTCAAGCTCCTTGATGTGCCCAAAGCGAACCCCGGACTGAGAAGCACCTGTATAAACGGTATAGCTGGTTGAGCCAAGATCCCAGCCGAATATCTTCACACCGCTGTTGTACTTCCGGCGTGAACTCCTGTATTTGGAGCGACCGCGCCGGCTGTCCCGGTCCTTGGTACCATCAAGTACATCTACCCAGTTGCCTTCGTTTTTGTCCCAGCGTATCAGGCCTTCGAACACGCCACCATCGACTGTGTAAAGCTTGCCATATATCCGTCCGGAATTGTCAGCCAGAGCCGAAAACGCCAGCAGAACCGTCAACCCCAGAGCCACCGAAATGGAAACTGCAATCTTCATGATTCCTCCATGTTTAATCACTATACCTTCTGCCATGCCTTACGCAAAAAGCTGAAGAATGTTCCGTGGAATTATGGGTAAGAATCTCCGGAAGATCAGAGATAAAACACCAGCGCCTACTTGATCAGGACCAACTTACGGACAAGCGAGACATCCGCCACTCTCAGGCGGTAAAAGTAAATACCCGTGGGAGCCATTTGACCGGACCTGAGCCTTCCGTCCCAGTCTACCTGATGTTTCCCTGCGAGCAAGCTCTCCCCTACAAGGGTCCGAACACGCTGGCCAAGGATATTGAACAGGTCCAGCTCAACACTTGCCGGTATCGGCATCTCGAATTCGATAGTTGTTGACGGGTTGCACGGATTAGGGTAGTTCTGGCACAGGGCAAAGGAACCCGGCACCTGGCCGGCAGGTATATCCGGTACGCTGGTTGGTGCATCTACCTGGATTTCGCCCGCCAAAACGACTGGTGACAGACGACGACCACCTGCATCAACCACGAATGCCGCCATGCTTGAACCCGAAGGCTCACCGATGACGGAAACTCCATCCTGCTCACGGGCCGTGAAAAGAACATAAGCATACTCGTAGGAAGCTGGCGGCAGGCTGCTATCAGAATGCAAACTCTGCACCTCTATGGCGACAATCCCTGAGAGATTGTCTATCGTGAAACCAGCCGTCACATACGACGGAAGATCGGAAGCAAAGGCAATGGAATCCACGCTAATCAGGGCCGTATCGTACTGAAGAGGCAGATACACTTGCTGGGCGCTGTCAACGAGTATCAGAGTCACCGGAAGGCTGTCCGACTCTCCATATTCGATCTGCGAAAAGCCCACTGTGATTGTGTCTGCTGCCGGTTGAAGATAATCCAGAATGAAGGGTACACGCCTGGAGACGTTGAATGAAGCACTGTCTGTTATGTCGATCCACGTCGTGTGATACCCTGGCGGAAGCCCTGCTGTGTCAATCGTAAGCGTTATTGTATCCCCGTCCAGTCCGGATGAGTAATCCAACTGCAACCATGGATCGTTGACAATCGCGTTCCAGTTGAGGATTCCAACCCCCTCATTGCTTATGACCAGTAATTCCACAATAGCGGCGGGATCGGTGGTGACCGCCGTTATACTGTCCGGTTCAACCACGATATATGGCAGATTGTCCACGACTTCCAGAATGACCCAGATCGTATCTGGTGAGTTTATCACCTCGCCGGCGTCGATCTCTACCGGTTCAACGTAGTTGCCTGCCACTAAATTCAAGGCGTTGGCCAGAACACTAACAGAAGCACTATCGGTGCCGCTATAGGCAGACAAACTCAGCCAGTCAGCATCCTCGTTGCAGTTCCAGGCAAGGCTCCCTGCGCCCGCATTGGTGATTTCGTAGCTCCCGACTACCTGTTCGTCAATGCCTGCAAATGCCCGAAGAGATACCGTGTCCAAAGAGAGTTCCAGAATCGGAGCTGTCACATCAAGACGGATTGAAACAACGGCACTGGAATCATTGTTGTCGTTATCTACAAGCGTAAGTGAACCGAAGTGCGTCCCGAACGGCAGTGTGTCGGTTGTGATGGCTACTGATACGGTGTCGAGAGTAATACCGGAGGTGGGGGTTGCACTTATCCAGTCGTGAGAAACGATAACTTCGTAGTTCAGCGGATTGTACCCGGCGTGGTCGATCTCCAGCGATTGAGACTGCGGCAGTTCCCCGCCAACCAGCATTTCAAACTGGAGCATGGCAGGAGTCGGAATCAGCGTTGGGTCGTTGTACTGCGCAATCGAAGCATAAATATCATACTGACCGTGACGCTTATCGACCCAGGTCACATAGCGGAAACGGCCATCGAGAGCCACGTCTGCAAGCAATTGCGCAGAGTCACCGTAGGTATTAGCCTGGAAATTGGGTTCCTGCACAACACCTTCAACATCAATCATCTGGCCGACAATGTCCCACGACGCCCCTGTGGAATCCGACCATATAATAGCCACATTGCCCCTGCGGTCGGCCGATATCGTTGGATGTCGCTGTGCTCTGCCGGTGCCATCCCGATTGAGTTTCATGTCCGAGTAGATCGGGATCATCAGAGTGTCGAATTTCCGAGCATAAATATCGGGGTTAGCGGGATAGGTCCCGTTGCGCCAATCTACCCACACGACTGTGAAATGGCCTGCTCCGTCCGTGGCAACGTCCGGGAAAGCCTGTCGCGAGCCAGAGATTGCTGAACTAATCCTGATATTGCTGCCCAGTGGGTTTGCAAGCGAATCGTACCGCTGGATATAGATATCATCGTCCCCGTAACGATTATCGAACCAGGTCACGACAAACCAACCTTCAGGCGAGATGTCCACCCTGGGTGCATGCTGCTGAGCCGTCCCGGTGTCGTCATTTACTTTGAAATTGGTCCCGAGCAATGATCCGTCGGAGGAGAGCAGTTGGCCGTAGACGTCCCAGTTACGATTGCGGTAGTCCGCCCAAACAAGCACCCCGCCCCCCCATGCCGAGAGCGCGATATCAGGAGTCTCTTTCAGCGAATCCGGCCACTCCGTTGTCATATTCCTGTTAACGCCAATCTGTGACACAGAACTGTCGAAGCGTTGGAAATAGATATCAGAATCGAACGGGTAACTGCCGTTGCGATAGTCCTTCCAAACGACAGAGTACAGACCTGAGAGATCGACACCTATAGCCGGTTCGGCCTGATAGGCTGAAGTCATATCATCGTTGATTTTGATGTTGCCGAACACAGGGAAAGCGTCCGGAGCAAACCTCTGCAAGTAGACATCGCGAGAGCCGGATCGCTTGTCTATCCAGACAATGGCGAAGGCTCCATCGGCAGCAACAGCAATACGGGGACTGGTCTGTTCGACTGAACTGCCGTCATCATTGACCAGAAAGTCTTCCGTATCCGCCCAGCCGGACTGCACACAGCAGACAAGGAGGCCAACGAAAACAAAGTATCTGATTTCCTTTGCGTACTTCACCTCACCACTCGGATACAACAACAGTGCCCACCCGAAAGGGTGGGCACTTTATTAGCAAGCGAGGTATAACTTACTGGGCAGACTGATGTTACGGCGAGTCGCACAATCAGTTGCAACCCAGCAAATAAAGACTAATTGTATTTCAAGGAAACATCTTCCCTACTCCCTGGGATATATTTCCGAAAAGGCATCAGACCTTTTTCTTCTTATGACGGTTAGCGCGTCTGCGCTTTTTTCTCTTGTGCGTCTTAATCTTCTGACGCTTTCGTTTTTTTCCGCTCGGCATCAATCCTCCGTAAGAACGGTCACAGAAATCAGATGGACAGTTTCGTAATCATGTTCTTAAAGTCATTGGACGGTTTGAACACGGGGACTTTTCGGTCTGGAACCGGCACGACCTCTCCAGTACGTGGGTTTCTGGCCTTACGTGCTTTACGCAACTTGATCTTGAATGTACCAAATCCGCGAATCTCGATGTTGTGTCCGGCCTCGACAGACTTCTTCACAGTGTCAAGAAACGAATCAACAACAACAGCAACGTCGGTTCTGGTAAGACCTGTTTTCTCGGCTACTTTCTCGACCAGATCAGCTTTTGTCATGCGGTTCTCCCTGAGTAGCTAAACATACACTCATTTGCTCAGTCATGTCCTCAGTATTCTCCATCAACAGGCATACTTCAATCCCCTTCGGCTCACTGATAAGCCGTTGGGACAGCGGAAGATAATAAAATCAGCGCCCAAGCAAAGGAAAATCTGAGTCATTCCATTCTTTTTCATGCAGAAAATTTCTCTACTGATACTCATATAGTAGTTTTGGGCCAGCCGGAGTGCTTTCCACTGCCGTCCTCACGTCACCCAACAATCCTGTCAGCAAGTCGGCCAGGCTAAAACGTTCCCGCTTGTATGGCCTGACAATCTTCGGATCCTCTTCCAGCCCAGCCAGTTCTGCCGCCAGCTGAACGGCCTCATGCAACCCACCCAGGGTATCGACAAGCCCCAGGTTGTAGGCCATCTGGCCCGTAAACACTGACCCGTCAGCCAGTGGATAAATCTCCTCTTTGTCCATATCCCGTCCCTTTGCCACAACTTCCACAAACTGCTCATAGGAATCGTTGATAACCGCCTGGATCATCAGTTCTTCCTTCTCGGTCATGGAACGGTGATAGGAGAAGACATCCTTCAGTTCCCCGGATTTAATCGTCTCAGTATCGATTCCGATTTTCTTCATCAGTTCCTGGAACGTATGATACGAAGCAATAACACCGATCGATCCTGTTAATGACCCGGGATTGGCCACTACTCGGTCAGCCGCGCAGGCGATATAGTATCCGCCCGAAGCCGCTACCGAAGCCATTGATGCCACCACAGGTTTCTCTTCTCTCACCCGAAGAATGGCATCGTATATTTCCTGGGAAATGGCGACTCCGCCCCCTCCCGAATTGATGTGGACAACGATAGCCTTTATTGAGCTGTTATCCTGCCACTTCTTCAACTGTTCGATTACGGGACGGCCACTCTCCTCATACATCACGCCGTACATATTAACAACGCCCACTGATCCACCGCTAAAGCCGGCGAATTCCATGTCGCCAGGTGCCAGAGTGCCGAACATCATGACGGCGAATATGACGAATACAAACACGAACGATACGGCGATTATTACCGCAACAATTATATCACGCTTCCTTGCCATTTTACCTTTCCACTACTTGACGTAGATTTTCAGCTTGTGGCCCACCTGGATTACGTCTGGATTTGTCAGGTGATTAGCGGCCAGTATCTTAGCTATGCTAGTCCGATACTTCCCTGCGATTCGCGCCAGAGTCTCACCCCTCTTGACTTTGTGAATCACGTATTCTGGACCTCCGCTTCCACTGACAGCAAGCACCTGTCCCGGGTAGATTCTGCTGGAGCGGCCCATTCCGTTTAGGCGGCGCAACTTGGCGGTGGTAGTGCCATACTTCCGCGCAATATCCCAGAGGGTGTCGCCGGAACGTACTTTGTACGAACCAGTCTTGGTTGCGTCGGCAGCTTTCGAAGACGCCCCACCGGAACCGGAAGAAGCATACGTCCTGCTTGAGGTAGCCTGATCGAGTTGCTTTAGCTTCTTCGCGCTCGACGGGATCTTCAGTCTCTGTCCAACATATATGCGTGATCCGCGCTCAATATAGTTCACTCGTCTGAGGCCGTTGACAGTTGTGCCAAACGCCCTGGCAATATCCCACATCGTATCCCCGGAACGAACGGTGTAGACAGAGCCCTCGGAATGATAATCAGCCTTGCCTTCACGTTTCCAGCTGGAGCCTTTGCTGTCGAGCGGCACGGGGACGATGATGGTTTTGCCGGCATATATTTTTGAGCGACGGCTCAGATTGTTGGCCTCGAAGATAGCGTACTGAGAGACTCCATATTTCGCAGCGATGGTACTGACGGTTTGCCCACGACTGATCTTGTGCTTAACCCAGCTTGTCTCTTTCGGCGATGGCATACCGTCATAGGCCGCAAGGAACTTTTGTTTGGATCCGACAGGAACCTTGAGGATGTAGTTCTTGGTGTTGGGAGGAGTGTAATTGCGCAGTAACTCAGGATTCAGCGTCTTCAGTTCGCTCAGCTTACAACCGAGTTCCCGAGCCACAACTTTCAGTTCAAGACACCTGTCAATGGCGACCTCATCCCACACGATTTCCGGTTCGTGTTCAATATCATAAAAGCCATATCTCTCGGGGTCTTTGGCGATAATTGTTGCTGCATAAATGAGCGGCACATAGTCCATTGTCTGGCGCTTTAGTTTCATCCGCCAGAAATCTATCGTTTTCTGTTTCTTGATAGTGCTTCTCACTCGTCCCGGCCCGCCGTTATAGGCCGCCATCGCCAACTCCCAGTCCCCAAACTGTTCGTACAGATCTTTTAGAAACCGCGAGGCGGCATCGGTCGATTTGACCGGATCTTTGCGCTCGTCTATCCACCAGTTCCGATTAAGGCCATACGACCTACCGGTCGATGAAATAAACTGCCAGAGTCCCATGGCCCTGGCCCATGAGTATGCGGCCGGATTGTACCCGGATTCTACCAGTGACAAATATATCAAATCGCGAGGTAACCCATACTTATCCAGAGTTTCAATGAAAAGACGTTCGTATCTCTTGGATCGACTGAGGTACTTACGAAAGGCGTCACGCGCTACGGTCTGGAAGTAGATAATCGAACTTTTGACGCGATCATTTATCTTCACCGGAAGATCATAAGTGATCGGCTGTGACTCACGCGAAAATACCTGCATAGTATCACGTCCCAGCCGTTCCCCGACCTCGCCGAAACGCTCCACCATCACTGCGGGAGTAACATCATCCTGAAGTTCACCGAGTGATCTGAGAGTGATCCTGTAGTCGGCGATTATATTGCTCAACAGAGTGGTATACTTGACCGCCTCGGGAGTAAGCACCGTGTCGGGCTCCACGTCAAGGTCGGCCAGAATCTTGATTGATTTCTCAAAGTAATACTGCGCTTCTTCCCAACTGGCCTCGCGGTTGGCCAGTACACCCATCGCGTGATACTCTTCGGCCAGATTAAACTGTCGCCAGAGAGCGTCATCGACGGCCGAAGCAGCGTCTTCGTTGTCGATAGCTCCGTAGTACAGTGGATTGTCAGTTTTCTCATGCTGGACAGAAGGTTCAGTTGATTTCGGCTGCGAAAGTGCGACTTTTTCCGCGGACGTTTTCTCAGCCGGATTTGAAACAGATCTGGTCTGATCTACCTGAATCGTGCTGCCCTGAGAGACCGGTTTTTCGTCCGAAACCTTCTGGGTATCGTCCACACTATATAGCAGAGGATTCCGTTCTGCGACAGGCTGCTCTGCTACAAGCTCGGTTGTGTCCACAGCGACGGTATCTGAATGTCCATCTCCATACAGTTGTGGCTTTGACAGACTCTGGTTTCCCGCACATGATGCTAACATCGCAATAGAGACTATCAGAATCATCATTCCTGCAATCGATCTCCATTCTCGTGAACTTGGCTCAAGCATTCTTTCCTTCCCGTTGCATTGGCGTTGAAACTCCATGTTGTCAATTATCGACCCATTCGTGTTGCCTCTTTAGGCTCCAGCCAAGCTAAGTAGTTGGCATATAACAGATAGTAGGACTATTGTCAACCAGTTTAACTTGGCCCAAATTCCACCAGAGATTCTGTCACTGCTCGTCTCAGGCCTGTTGAATCGGCAAACTCCCTGCCCTCCACCTGGTTCCTGAGCCACGTCATCTGGCGTTTGGCGTAGCGGCGAGTATTCTGCCGGATGAGGTCCAGGGCATCCTCCAGCGAGCACGTCTTTTCCAGATAATCAAGCAACTCTGAATAGCCAATCACGTTTGCCCTTTTTATTCTCTCACCCATACCTCGCGCAACCAGGGTTTCGATCTCAGTCAGAAGACCCTGTTCGATCATGATTCCCACACGCTTGTTGATAATAGCATAC
>QNAF01000080.1 GCA_003641405.1 Candidatus Zixiibacteriota bacterium
AGCAATAGCTGGTTGGATATCACTGCCGGTCGTGCTGGAGTTCGCCTACTACCTGCTTGATCTCCTCCAGCGCGCGGTCGATCTCTTCGGCAGTGGTGTGGCGGCCAACTGAGAATCGAATAGTCCCCATAGCGTACTCCAAGGGCAGGCGCATGGCTTCGAGAACGGTAGAGACTGTTATGCCGTCACTGTGACAGGCTGCTCCGGCGGAAGCCGCCACGTTTTCAAGTTTCGCCAGGATCTTGTCTGCTTCCAGATTGGGAAAGCTAACACTGCAGGTGTTGGGCAGGCGCTTATTGGGGTGACCATTGATCCGCGTGTTCGGGATACTCTCAATCAAGCCGATCTCAAGTTTGTCACGCACGGAGCGCATGTGACCGGCGTATTTCGACAGGTTCCTGTCGATCATCTCGCATGCTTCACCGAGTCCTACGATTTCAAGCACGTTCTCAGTACCGGCGCGCAGGCTCATCTCATGGTTGGCACCGTGGATCTGTTTTTCCAGCTTGACGCTATCGCGAATATATAGCGCTCCAATGCCTTTTGGTGCGTAGAGTTTATGGCCGGCAACGGATAGCAGGTCCACCCCCAATTCATCGACGCGCACGGGAATCTTGCCAACCGATTGCGCACAGTCTGAGTGTACCAGCACATCCCGGTCGTGGGCGATCTGTGCGATATCTGTGATCGGTTCAACAGTGCCGACTTCGTTGTTGGCGTGCATGATAGTAACGAGAATCGTCTGCGGTGTGGTCGCTTTCTCGACATCCTTCGGATCAACAAGTCCATACTCATCGACCGGAAGATAAGTAACGCTATATCCGTTCTCTTCGAGATACTTGCAGACTTGTGTGACGGCTGGGTGCTCGATCGATGATGTGATAATGTGATTGCCTTTGTTACGATAAGCGTGGGCAACACCTTTGATGGCGTAGTTGTTTGACTCCGTGCCGCCGCTGGTGAAGATCAGTTCTTTTTCGTTACAGCGAAGCATCGTGGCGACCTGCACTCTGGCTTTTTGGACGGCTTCGTTGGTCATCACACCGAAAATGTGTCCGCTGGAAGGATTGCCGAAATGCTCGTAAAGGTACGGCAACATGGCATCTGCGACCTGCGGATCGACAGGCGTGGTGGCGTTGTAGTCAAGGTATATCGGTTTCATATTCTGACTCCGGTTTCAGTCGTACACGAGTTGATAGTGACAAATATCGGGAATACGGTTGGTCACATCAACCGGCAAATGAAGAGGAGCGAGCAAATCCTTTACCTTTCGAGTAGATCTCTACATATTCAAAGTACTGAAAGGGATAAGCCGTGTTTATGAAACCCTTATATGGGGAATCTCGTATATTTTGTTCAGACCATAAGGTGTTATTGTAACAACGATATTGCCTTTTATGGGATTAATGAAAAGGTTGTATATATGAATGATGACAATATGAAAACAAAAGGCCACGAGGGACGCGATGATCTGGCTGAAGAATATCGATGGGGTGATGCCGGGCAGGTAGTTCTGTTAGTCATTTTCCTTATTGTATGGATAGCAGATTCGTTCTTCTTGAATTACACCAATCAATATGTTGAGTTTGTCTCTCTTTATATACGCCTTCCCCTGGGAATTATGATTCTCGCTTGCTCCGGTTATTTTGCTCGCACCGGTTTGAATATTGTTTTTGGGAAAGTTCAGGAAACGCCTCATGTAATAAGAAAAGGAGTTTTCGGCATTGTCAGACACCCCATATATTTGAGCACTACTTTATTATATCTTGGGCTGATAATAACAACTTTTTCCCTGAGTTCTGTTGGTGTCTGGATAATAACGATAATTTTCTATCATTTTATTGCCCGTTATGAGGAAAAACTCTTGCTTAAGAAATTCGGCCAGGAATACCGGGATTATATGGACGAAGTCCCCATGTGGATCCCATGGACTAAGTGAGATCGGGCTATAGTATATCCAGATAATCTCTCAAATCAGGCCTGTACCTCTCTATTAATAAACATTGAGATATACAGTAATAGCAGGTTGATAGATCGAGCCCTGTTAGCTATTTTACGTGTGTAGTTTCGAAAGCAGGAGGAAACACGATGGCTACTTTTATCATGGCAATGAGTATCAATCCCGGTGCTAGGAAGCAACACTCTGATCTGTCACGCCAGATCAACGAGTCTCTGGATGTCTTCAGGGAAAACGGGATCAAAGAGGTCAAACTGTATGCGACAATGGGCCGGTATGACTGCCTGGCGGTATTCGATGCGATTGATCAGACAGTGGCGTTCAGGGTAGCTGGGGGGATCAATGCCAAGGGGATTCTTGATACGGAGACCTGGCCGGTGATCCCATTCGAGGATTTTGAACAGTTGATCGGGTAGCGGCGTACATTGCAATAAGAATTGCAACACGCTCGGACATCGTTCGTAGTAGTAGGAAAATATCGTTCCGGTTACGGAGGTTGAGATGAGACGCTTTGGGATGCTAACTGTTGTTCTGTTTGTGGTGATTTTTTGTCTGGGCCAAGTGAGCCTGGCGGATGGTTTTTTCGGCTTTGGTAAAGGGGAGAGAGGTTCCGGAGATCCGGCTACGGAAGAGCGCGACCTGGAATCATTCAGCGAGATCAGACTGGAAGGCTCGGCCGATCTGTCCATTGCTGTCGGCGGGGAGCAGAGTGTTACCGTTACAACCGACGACAACCTTCTCGATAATATTGTTACTGAGGTTACTCGTCGGGGGATTCTGGTAATATCGTCTGAAGGATCCTACCGGACCCGGCTCGGTGTTCAGATCGAGATCACAGTACCCCACCTTGAAGAACTCCGAATTTCCGGCTCCGGCGACGTTGAAATTGAAGACCTCGCCGAAGAGCAGTTTGAGATCAGGATTAGCGGGTCAGGCGACGTTGCTATGGAAGGTGAGATAGGCTCATTAGAGATATCCATCAATGGTTCCGGCAATGTCGATTTCGATGGCACAGCGCAGGAAATAGACGTTTCTGTCTCCGGCTCCGGCGATGTTGATCTGCGGGGAGAAGCGGTCGAGATGGAAATCACGATCAACGGTTCCGGTGATGTTGATGCCCGGCGGATGATAACCCAGCGGGTGGAAGTTGATCTGAGCGGCTCCGGCGATGTGCGCGTACACGCGACCGATTACTTTGACGGTGCCAGCTATGGCAGCGGTGATATTGACGTTTACGGTGATCCGGAAGATTTCACACGCTATGAGGATGGCTCGGGTGATATCCGCAAGCGTTAATCCGATCTTGACAATCCATTGATTATTTAGATATTGCAGTAGTACAATATAACGCAGCTTCTGCTTCGTTGAACTGTCCGTCTCATTTATGATTGAGGCGGGCGTTCCTGTTCTCGCTGAGTTTTGTCCAGTCCCGACACAAAGTTGCTGCACAACACAGGAGATGTCATGATCATCAGAAAACACGTTCCGATTCTTGTGACTGTAGCGCTGTTGCTCGGTGTGTTCTGTTCGATTTCGAGCGCTTATGCGGAGGCAATAATTGCCGATCACTTGGCAGCGGCAGCGTTTGAGAGTATTCCCGGTTCATACATCGCCGCTGTTGACGGTAGTTTTAATGTCCACTATGTGCACACGTCGCATGGCAGCCAGATCGTGACCGGAATCAACATGCTCTACACCGAAAACTCAACGTATGACCCCCCTTATTTTCACGAGCCCGGCGACGATCTCGGGCACAAGGGAGACACATCGTGGGTGCCTGCCACGAGGGTGTATCTCGACGCCCATCCAGAGTGCAACATGGCGATGTTTTCCTGGTGCGGAGGTGCCTCGGACAATACCGAGGAGGGGATCAATATCTATCTCAATAAAATGAACGAACTCGAGTCTGATTACCCGGACGTAACTTTCATATATATGACAGGTCATCTCGATGGTGGTGGTCCCACCGGAAATCTCTATATTCGTAACAATCAGATCAGAGACTACTGCAACGCGAACGACAAGATATTGTTCGATTTCGCCGACATCGAAAGCTGGGATCCTGACGGTACATATTATCCCGACGACAACGATGCCTGTCAGTGGTGTAGCGATTGGTGCGCTGTTCACACTTGTCCGACCTGCGGAAGTTGTGCCCATTCACACTGTTTCAATTGCTATCTCAAGGGTAAAGCGTGGTGGTGGATGATGGCGAAAGTTCTCGGATGGAACGTTGACCCGCAGGACAGCGATGGCGATGGCGTCGTCGACAGTGAGGACAACTGTCCGAATACGCCGAATCCCGGCCAGGATGATTCAGATATGGATGGTATCGGGGATGTGTGCGACTGCTGTGTTCCTCCGACAGTAGGTGACCTTGATCAGTCCGGCCAGCCGGCTCAATACAATGTTGACGGTGCCGACCTGTCGATGATGATTAACGCGCTTTACATCGACCCTTTGAACGGCTGGGATGGCATCTGTCTGGAAGAGGCCGACATCGACTTTTCCAACCAACCCGATCCGACTATTCAGGATATTGATGGAGCCGACCTGTCACTGATGATTGACGTTTTGTTCATCAACCCCGGCCCCCTGGTTCCGTGCCCGTAGTTGCGTTAGCCGTGCCTGTGCGCCTGCAATAGAAGGGCGCATTTTTAAAAGCACCAGGCTTTTGACCTACATTCACTGTAGATGCTCTTCTTGCAGGGTTGGATTCTGGTCTTGGATACAAAGATTAACCCCCTCGGCATAACCGAGGGGGTTAACCAATTTAGATTAAGTTGTTGAAGCTACCGCCGATCTGGTCACTTTTAGTGACGGGTTCGTATAATTACCACCCTCAAGCGGCACCTTCATTCCTAATATCGACTAAATTCCAGATATGTCAACTCCTTTCTTGCCTCCATCGCGCAGTTGCGGTGCGTGGATCAGTCGGTGGGTAGTTTGACTAATCGTAACAAGAGCCGTATCATCAGGTTGTGAGTGCGAAGGTAGCAAATGCGGAAAGTGTTCAGCGACTGAACACTGGGACACTATTGATGTATGCGAAAGTTGCAGCTCTGTTGGCTGTTGCTGGACTGCTGTATGCTCTGCTGAATCTGAATATCCGTTACGCTGTTATGGCGCTTGGGGGAGTTGTGGCGCTGGTGGTTGTCACACACCCGCGTCTGGCTCTTTACCAGTTCGTGTTTGTTTTTTTCTTCCATCACGCTCTCCGCGAAGGGATTCCGGTTTATGCCATTGACCTCAGTGCCGGGCTTGTCATCATTGCAGGCCTGCTGGATGTGCTGCTGAACAACCGGTTTACGTTGCGAATTCCGCGACTCACGTTCAACTACGTTTACATCATTGCGGCGCTTGTTGTTTGCGGCATTTTCGGATACTGGCCGGAGTTGCTTGGCCTGCGCGTAGTCACGTTTTCGTTCCTCGTAGCTACTTTTCTGGCAGTGTACAGATTGTCAACGAAGGTATCTGTCTCTGAGATGGTCAACTGGTTCTTCATTCTGACGGTACTCCACTCAGTCTATGTGTTGGTTCCGTTCGTGGCATCCGGCGGAGCGTATCGGTCGTTCGGATTCGCGGATGTATTTTTTGACGATTTGGCCATGATTGCACTACCCATCGGTCTGGCTCTTTACCTGGGGGCAGAGCGCCATAGAGCCTGGCTATACCTGCTCGGAAGCATTGTTGTTTTGGGCGGGTTGGTAGCAACTCAGTCGCGAGCGTCGTTTCTTTTTGCTCTGGCAGCGGTGGCGTTTGTGATCGTAGTATCGCGAAGGCGTGCGGTTCGGTTATCCGAAAATTCCGAACTGCGGCTTCTGATGCCTGCAAGGATCAAGCTCATCGTCAGTATGGTGCTGGTGCTGATTGCAACGACAGTGATCCTGAGAGCCGGCATGCTCATGGCGGTGATTGAGCGTTATGAACAGCTTTTCAGTTTTGACCTTGGGGGATCAGTTGGGTTTAGGCTTGAGCTGTGGAGGCGAGCCTGGATGGCGTTTGTCGATCACCCTGTATTTGGTGTAGGTCCGGGAGGATATCATCGGCTAATCGATATCTATTCAACATTGCACTTAACTCCGAACTATTACTATTTGCGCACGTTAGGCGCTCACAACGCCTTCCTGCACTATCTGTCTATCACAGGCCTGGTTGGTGGAGCAGGGTTAGTAGCGTTGTTTGTTAATCAATTTCGGCTGGCCCGGCATGGCTGGCAGCGAGCCGGTGACGCTTTGATGGGACAATCGCTGGCGCTGTATGGCTGGGCCTTCTTGTTTGCAGTTACTTTGTTAATCGAAGCCGGCTGGATGTGGGGGCATCTTAGTTTCACGGCTGTCTTCTTCGCCGCACTGATATCGCGTCAGCACACTATTTGCGCGGCCGATCAAGCTCTTGACACTCAATAGCATAGCCCCATAAAACACTTGACACACATCAGGGATGTGCTATCTTTTGATATGAAAGGCAAGCCTTCACCTTTCACCCTCACAATGCCATATTGTTTTGGCAAACATTAACTGTAGAATACAATGTAGCTATGTCTAATAGTCCAACCAAGGAGTGTGTTATGAAAATCTTGTGTGTGTTAGCAGCGTTTCTGTTGGTCTTTGCATTGGCGGGAGACGATGTCTGTGGGCGCGACCGCCCGCTGGGTGAAGACGGTTCTCTGACAGACAATCCCGCTGGTCCAGGTGATGGTGATGATCATCCGTGGGGCGGAGATGAGCAGAGCAGTGACGGCGGTGTGACTAGCGAGTCAACGCGTGACAATTCAGTCATGGACAGGGATGTAATTGCAATCAATCCACTGAGTGACCTGTTCATTCGCTGGATCTTCGATTTTGCCAGTTCGAGGACAATCAGGAAGCAGGAGATTATTGTCACCCCTCGTATACGTGAGAGTGAAACCCACGGGGTCAGTCCGCAATTCTCAAGCTCAATCAGCTTTCAGCGGAGGGCCGAGAGATAATGAGGGAACAAAATGACAGAAGTACCGCATTCTGTGAGTCACTTGCTACTTATCTCAAGTCGCTGGTGACCAGACGGGACTTCGCTAAGGTCATTGAGTGCTACGAAGCAAACCGCACTATGGTGACCGAGGCTGACGATACCTGGGCAGGGCATGTGCTTCACCAGGTAGCCAAGTCTCATGCTTCCCTTACCAACTACCCCGCTGCCTTGAGAGCCGCAAGAATGGCCCAGACGAAGGCTGTCAGCGAAAGCGACCGCGTTCTACTGGCTGATATTTTTGTCACGCTGGGTAATATCCTAAGGGATACCGGTGAACTTTCGGAAGCAGAGAAGGCGTTCCGTGACGCAGAATCGATATTCAGAAGAAATGACTCGCCGGAGGGTCAGAGCCGTGCTCTGAACCAACTGGCAGGTCTGTATTTCCGCCAGACCAATTATGCCAATGCGCTTGCGGTGCTGATGGACGCGGTGAGCATTGCCAGGAGGCTTGGTGACAATCAGAAGCTTGCATACATGATGGGCAATATTGGTCGCCTGCAGACGTTCCTGGGTGACTTTGTCGATGCGGAGAAGCACCTTCGGATCAACGTCGATCTTTCCACCGAGTTGGGTGACAAGATTGAGATTGCTCGTGCCCGGCTGTCACTGGGATATATCTATCTTCAGAAGGCAGACTACGATAATGCTGAGCAGCAGTTCAATCAGGCCTGTTCACTTATCTCGGTGCTCAACGCACCGCGCGAAGAGATCATGTATTTGACCTATCTTGGTGAGCTTCAATACCGCACATCTCAGTTTGGCGATGCTCGCAAGACTCTTGAACGCGCAATGGCGTTGGCCGAGGAATCGGTCTCCGGCACGAGCCTGGCGGGTTGCGCAATGCGGCACCTTGCCGAGCTTCATGTGCGGACTGGAAGTCTCCGGACTGCGGAGCGTCTGGCGGCACGGTCGTCGGCTATAATGAAAAAGACCGGCGACAAGGTTGAGATCGGAGCCCTGACCAAGATCAAGGCGCAGGTAGCGGCTTTGCGGAAGCAGGCTGCTCGTTCGTGCAAGCTGTTCCTCAAAGCGATAGACCTTCTTGATGAATCGGGTGTCCGCTGGGAGAAGGCTGAAGCTCTGGTAGCGGCAGGCTCGTCAGAAGTTTTTGACGACAGGCAGCGCATGACATATCTCTTCCGGGCGGAGGAATTCTATACCCGGGCTCGTCTTGATCGGAAACTGAAAGACATAGGCAGACGGATTGCAGAGTTGGGAGCATTCAACTCGGATGGTCACAGCGATACTGCCGAGCGTCGGAATGGCGCGGTCGCTAACTACATTACGTGTTGTGAGAAAATCAGGACGTTCAAGAGTCAGTTGCCGATACTGGGCAAGTCTGACCTACCGGTGCTTCTTACGGGTGAAACCGGCGTAGGTAAAGATCATCTGGCAAGGCATTTCCATTCGCTGGTCCGACCGAACGCTCCTTACGTAGCCATCAATTGTGCGTCCGTACCGGAAACGCTTCTGGAATCCGAACTTTTTGGCTTTTGCAGAGGTGCTTTCACGGGTGCCGACAGCGACAAAAAAGGGCTTTTTGTGACTGCGAATGGCGGCGTCTTGTTACTTGATGAGATCGGTGACATGCCGCTTTCGTTGCAGGCGAAGCTCCTCGGTGTTCTTGAGATGCGCAAGGTCATCCCACTGGGCGGCGTCGATGAGGTTGACATCGATGTCATGCTGGTGGCGGCCACTAATCGGAATCTCGAGGAAATGGTGGAGCAGGGGACATTCCGTCGGGATCTATACTACCGGCTCAGCGGGGTCACTTTCCAACTGCCACCCCTGAGGGAGCGCAAGGAAGACATTCCGTTGCTGCTCGAGTACTTTGTGAACAAGTACGATCTCGCACCTGACGGAAAGGATATCCCTGCCGAGGTTGTGCGCCAGTTCATTGATTACGATTGGCCGGGAAATATTCGGGAGCTTGACAATAAGGTCAGAAGGTTTGACCTGATGGCTCAGATGGCCTCCGAGGGCGATCTTGTTGATCTGACCCGGTCGCTGTTTTCCTCAGATCAGGCTGTGGCCAGCTCGAACACGCTGTTTGAGCGTGTGGAAGAGTTTGAGCGGCAACTGATCATCGAGGCTTTGCTGGCCTCCCGGGGAAACAAGAGCGAGGCCGCCCGGATGCTTGGCGTGCACGAAGCTACCGTGCGAACCAAGCTCAAGCGGTACGGTATCGCGCTCCCCGGAACGGAAACATCGGAATCTGCTCCGACTTAGCTGGAGCACATTACCTGATGCTGTCGTCCTGAATTCGGCGTACACACACAGCGCAGTATCGGACGGTGGCACGAATTGACCGAACACTCTTTGGTGGCGGTAAGCGACTGATATTCAGACGCTTACCGCTTTTTCTTTGAACGGGGCTCGTATAAACATACGAATCACCATGCTCCGACCAAGAATCCTTGGTGCCAAACAAATGGAGTAACAGGCTGGTACACAGGAGGTTATGTGGCGTAACCTGATTTCATGGCACAATGCTTGCTTAGTAA
>QNAF01000081.1 GCA_003641405.1 Candidatus Zixiibacteriota bacterium
TACCAGCCTCAATCGCATTAATGATCCGTTCCAGCCAGCCGGTACCCTCACGGCAGGGGGTACACTTGCCGCAGGATTCGTGTCGATAAAAATGAATCAATTTCTTGATAACCCAGACGATGCAGGTTTCTTCGTGGAAAACAATAACCGCACCTGAACCAAGCATTGAGCCGGCCTCGGCGAGAGCCTCGTAGTCCATGCCTACGTCAATCATGTCCGGAGTCAGGAACGGTGTTGACGATCCACCCGGCATAACTCCTTTGAGTTTCTTGTCACCGATGATTCCACCACCATACTGCGGTGAATAGATGAACTCCTTAAGATTGAAGCCAAGCTCAAGCTCATAGTTGCCGGGCTGTTTGACGTGCCCTGATATACTGAAAATCTTGGTGCCGGTAGATTTCTCTGTGCCCAGCGACTTGTACCATTCCGCTCCGCGGTTGATAATGTGTGGCACTGTGGCCAGTGTTTCCACATTATTTACAATCGTCGGGCAAGCATACAGGCCCTCAACCGCCGGGAATGGTGGGCGAAGACGTGACATCCCGCGATGGCCTTCCAGCGAGTTCAACAGCGAAGTTTCTTCACCACATATATAGGCACCGCCACCGGAGTGAACGACCATATCAAGATCATAGCCGGTGTCGTAGACATTCTTGCCGATATGCCCTCGGGCATAAGCTTCTTCCACAGCCTGGCGCATCTGCCTTATTGGCTGTCCAAACTCTCCACGGATATAGATAAACATCTGATGACAGCCGATAGCAAAGGCGGCGATAGCCATTCCCTCGATTATGGCGTGAGGGTCGCGCTCCATAATAACGCGGTCTTTGCAGGTACCGGGTTCAGATTCGTCGGCGTTACACACCAGATAGCGTGGTTTTGTAGAACCCTTGGGCACAAATCCCCATTTCATGCCGGCAGGAAAACCAGCTCCACCGCGACCGCGCAAACCTGCGGTTTTTACTTCCAAGGCAATCTCATCAGGTTTCATGGAAGTTAGAGCCTTGCGCCAGGCAACGTACCCGCCATGTGCTTCGTAAGTCTCCACCTTCACCTGGTCCGGGTCCTCGGCATACTTAAAAAGGTGCAACTTATCGTTGCTTGTGGCTTCGGAAGCGTTGGTTCTGACCGGTGAGTAGAAGCTCATACTTATGTCACGGCCTCTGCTCTCAACTGTTCGAGAATCTTGTCCACTTTTTCCTTTGTCAAGTTCTCGTAATAGTCCTGGTTAATCTGCATCATGGGTGCCGTCGCACAGGAGCCAAGACACTCAACGGTGACTATTGTAAACAAGTGATCAGCGGTCGTCTCTCCCTTGCTGACCCCCAGCTTTTCCTCCAGATACGACACCAGGCTGTCGGCGCCAAGCAAAGCGCACGAGATGTTATGACAGACCTGGATAAGGTATTTACCTACCGGATGCTTGGGAAACATTGTATAGAACGTGGCAGCCTCGGCGATCTCAACTGTCGGCACACCGATTGTCTCTGATATCTCTCTATAAATGTCATCACTGAGATGCCCGACCTGCTGATAAGCAATTGTAAGTGCGGGTAGAACCGCCGACTTATGGTCGGGATACCTGGTTAGTGCCTCGTTAATCATGGCCACTGATTGTTCGGAGAGAATCATCGATCCACCTCTCCCAACACGATATCAACCGATCCAACCGCGCAAACTGCATCAGACAGAAGGTGGCCTTCGCACAAAACGGGCAATGAGGCCAGGTTTATGAATGACGGAGGGCGAACACGCACACGGTTGGGCTTGTTGGTGCCATCCGACGAGATAAAGAACCCCAGCTCACCTTTGGGGGATTCAATCCCCTGGTACACGGAGCCAACGGGCGTCTTAAAGCCCTCGGTGATAATCTTGAAGTGGAAGATCATCGACTCCATCTTGTGAAGCACATCTTCCTTGGGCGGCAGGACTACACCGGGAACATGCGCCCGGTAAGGACCTTCCGGCATACCATCGATAGCCTGCTGAATAATACGAAGTGACTGGCGAATCTCTTCCATGCGAAGCAGGTAACGGTCGTAAGAATCCCCGTTTTCACCATAGGCGATATCAAAATCGAAATTCTCATACCCGCAGTACGGGTTGTCCTTGCGCAAGTCGTGTTTAACACCGCTGCCACGAAGCATAGGACCTGAAAGCGACCAGTTGATTGCGTCCTGTGCTGAAATCACGGCTACATCTTTGGTCCGTCCGATGAAAATTCGGTTATGAGTCAATAGATCCTCATAATCACGGAGTTTGGCGGGCATCACTTTGAGGAACTTGCGAACCAGCTTCTCAAAATTGGAAGGCAATTCCTTGGCCAGACCTCCTATACGAATATAGGTAGACATCATTCGCTGACCCGCACAAGCCTCGTAGATATCAACTATCATCTCACGCTCACGGAAAGCGTAGAGCACAACCGACATGGCACCGAGATCGAAAGCGTGGGTGCCAACCCAAACCAGATGTGACTTGATCCTCGTCAGTTCAGATAAAATAACCCTGGCATAATTGACTTTGCCGGGAACTTCAATGTCCATCAACTTTTCAACCGCCAGGCAGAAGCCCAGGTTGTTGTTCATGGGGGACAGGTAGTCCATGCGATCAGTACAGGGTAATGCCTTGTAGTAAAGCTTGGATTCCATGGTCTTTTCGATACCGGTGTGCAGGTAGCCCACAACCGGACGAGCCCTGACCACAGTCTCACCATCCACTTCTAACTCGACGCGCAACACGCCGTGGGTTGACGGATGCTGCGGACCCATGTTGAGATTGAGGGTCTTGCTTTCCACTACTTGATCACCTCAGGTGACTTGTCCTTGTTCCAGTTGAACTGGGGCACTTCCCATGTGATTGGAAAATCACGCCGAAGCGGGTGTCCCTCCAGATCGTCAGGAGTCAATATCTTTGTCAGGTCCGGATGGCCGGTGAACTTGATCCCCATCAGATCCCACACCTCACGCTCCAGCCAGTTAGCTCCGTCCCAGATCGGTGTCAGGCTGGCGATTTCCGGATTTTCCGCCGGAAGAATGACTTTCAGGAAAAAGCGATACTTGTGCTGAAGGCTGTAGAGGTTGTAAACGACTTCGAATCGTCCGCCAATTCTCTCCTCGTGCCCAAGCCAGTCAACCGATGTGAGATCAGCCAGATAGCGGACCGAAAGATCGGGATCCTCGTACAGAGCCTGGCAGATGGCGAAAAGGTCCTCAGTACTTACATAGAAAGACTGGTCCCCCCGGAAGTTGTCCTCCCTGGTAATCGCACCGGCGAACCGATTCTGCAGGAACTCTCTAACTTTCTCTTCCATCCAGCGCTCTTATCCTAATTCTCTAAATCCAAGCTTGTCCGTCAACGCGTTGTTAATCCCTGGTTACGCTGTACGTCCCCAGTGCTCACGTGGCTGTTTGAGCGATTCCTTCTCGACCTTCTTGTGAAGTTCAAGTATCGCGTGTATTAGCTGCTCCGGACGCGGCGGACAACCCGGTATGTATATATCTACCGGAATGATCCTGTCTACTCCCTGAAGAACCGCGTAGTTATTGAATACACCGCCGCACGACGCACAGGCTCCCATAGCTATGACCCACTTGGGGTTAGGCATTTGCTCGTACAAGGTTCTGATGACCGGTGCCATTTTCATTGAAACACGACCGGCAATTATCATCAAATCCGCCTGTCGCGGGGATGGTCTGAATACTTCCATGCCATAACGGGACATGTCGTACTTGGCCATGAACGTGGACATCATCTCGATAGCACAACAGGCCAAACCGAAACTGAACGGCCACATCGAACGCTTTCGGGACCAGTTGACCACCTTGTCAAGCGTCGTCAGTATAATTGAATCAGGAATCTTTTCTTCTAATCCCACTTGAAAGCTCCCCGGGCCAATTCGTAAAAATAGCCCACCAGGATAATCACAACAAACACTGAGATTGCAGCAAAACCGAACATGCCGAGATCACGAGCGACCACCGCCCACGGCAGCAGGAAAATAACTTCTATGTCAAACAGTATAAATGAGATAGCGATCATGAAGTATTTGACGGGCACCGGGTCTTTCGTATCACCGACCGGTTCCATACCACACTCATAGGGATGGAACTTCTTGCCCAGACGCGTTCTTCGTCCCAATAGGACTGAAAGCACGGTAAACGCCACAGCCATCACTGTGGCTACAAGCAAGAGAAAAAGGATCGGATAGAACTCTTCGAACAAATTGTCTTCCTTCAAACCCCGGCGGGTCCTCACACATTTCGCGGTACTTTAGGCGCAGACTACACCAAAGTCAACTTGTTTTTGGTTTATCCTAATTCTGCGCTGATACTATTGAAAAACGACCCTGAAATGCGAGAAACAAGCCTCTGATTCCAGCGGATTGGCCAGATCGTCTCCTTTGAATCCACCATAGGCGCTGGAAGACCCGTATACCTTAAGAAGGCGGGCTTCCATATCAATCTGCATCATACCACCGCCCAGGACTTCAGTATCCTGATCGTAGACTTCCACCAAGTCGGGATTCTTAACCCAGGCCGCAGGTACGTCCCGCTCAGTACAGAAGGCATCAACCAGGTTTGCGTGATAGGGGTATTTCCCGAGATCCCCAAGCACAAGATGCCGGAGATCACCGGAATCAATCACTACGAATTTGCAGTGCAGCTCGTCGCAACCCGTTTCTGAAGGCTTTCCAAAAACATCGACAGGTAAATAGTTGACAACTTCCCACTGCATTTCAGTCCATCCTCGTTATATGCCTATGCGAACATGATTAGAAAAAATCCAGCCCCGCTTACCTCTCCAGACTTCGACCCGATAAAGACCGGGCTTTTCTACCGCAAACTTCAGTTGACGCGAAGCCACCCTGTGAACCTCCTCGCCATCGCACATCACTATTATCGTAGCACGGGCAGGCAACTCCACTGTGATCATAGCCCCCTCGTGGCTATCGAGACTACCACCGCACACTACCGAACAGCCGTCCTGTGTCGCCCTAAAGTCAAAACCGTCAGCCGATCCCCAACGGGTGTTCGAGAAGTACACACGGCACTCTCTTAGTGCTTCGTATAGTTGATCGCGAGCAGTCTTGAAGTCGTTGGACATCGGTTCCGCAAGCAGCACATGCGTACGAAGCGAACGGAAATGTACCTTGTAGGGAAATATCTCCACCGTAAACAGGCCAACGGAGACGGGAAAGGCGTGGGCATCAACACCGGCCAGGCCAACACACTTGCGCTGACGGCTCACTCGATCCCACAACTGAAGAGCTTCCGGGTGCGGACCTATCATTGACTTGCGCGGGGAGAAAGCCATCGCCAGCTTGTTATATGGTGTAAGTCGCTCCATCCATTCAGACATCTGGTTCCACAGTTCGAGGCCATCATAGTCGTCCGTGTTCCACTCGGTCCACGGATATGGCGGGTACTTACCGGACCTGCTTCGTTTCTCGATGGGATGCGCAATAATGCCCAACGCACCATCGGCCCGGGCAGCGGCAACATACTCACGGGCGTAAAGGCGCGATGGATAGACACCGGGAGAATCGAATATCAAGTAGTGATTTTTGTCCTCGTGATCGTTGTGTTCGTACCCGATAACAACCAGCGTCTCGCCGTAGATTCCCTCCAGACCGGCATCCCGATTGGTCAACCCCATGTGATCGCTGAACATCATGAAATCCAGCCCGACCTCGCAACCGAGCGCCACAACTTCCTCAAGCGGTTTGGTTCCGTCTGATTCGGAGGTATGGATATGTACTGCCCCGGAATAGTGATACCAATCGCCAACCTTAGTTGCCATCGGCAATACCTCGTGTGTCTGGGACTTTTCTGAAAATGATCAGGCCGATGATCATAGTGATAGCCAGCGATAGAATACCCATCTTGTATGGTAGCTTCGCAGCCGCTGCAATGTCAAGATCAAGCCAGTCAACAGCAAGCCTGCCGAACATCTCATCCGGCTGGAATAGATAAACAACACCGGTCCAAATGAGCGGCCCCACTATTGCCGCTGCTCGACCCGAGAGCGAGAACAACCCGAAAAACTTGCCCAATTCATCGCGGGGAACCAGCTCGGCCAGCATCGGACGAGTTGTCGTCCACAGACCGCCCAAGCATACTCCGACAAACGACGCCAGAACCCATACCATTACATGGTGTTCAATAAACACAAATAGAGACAGGGCCACCACCCAGCCAGTGATAATTATGTACAGCAAGTTCTTCAGAGACCATAGTTTTGCCAAATGCCCGATGGCGATAGATCCGATTGCCGCCGCCAGAGTTGAAACAATCAGGAATGTCGCTATTTGCTCTTCACTCATCGCCAGAACGATTGAGCAATAGATACCGATATTGAGTATCACGGTCGCCACAGCATCTTCTACAACATAATCTGCCACGAGAAATCTCAAAACACCGGGATATTTCTTGGTCTGCCTAACACTCTCCCACACCTCGCGGTACGAGTCACGCAAACCTATCTTTTTCTTTGCTCGCGGCGCACGTTCCTTCACCCACAGAAAGAGCGGCACGGAAAACAGCATGAACAGGATCGCTGTCGGCAGGTAAGCCGCCGTTTTGCCGCCCTCATCAAGGAAAGGAACGTCCCACGAAAACAGCGTCCCGGTCACAAACGGCAACACGAAAACCATGCCAATTATCGATCCGACATAGCCGAGGGACACGCCCAATCCCGACACGAACCGCGCCTCCCTGCCGTCGGCTACGGAATAGAGCAGTGCATTGTAAAACGGCTGCCCGGCCTCGTAGGAGAAGTTGGCAATCACAAACAGAACAAGCGTCACACCGATTGCCCATGCCGGCACCAGTGCCATGATCCCCACCGCCGAGCAACATGTCAGCGTGAAAAGGAAAATGAATATCTTCTTCTTTGCCGACTGATCGGAGAGCACACCCAGTGCCGGGAGAAGCACGGCGGCCAACAGCATGGAAAGTGAGAAGGGAATATCAAAATAGTGATCACCGTAGCCAAGGTCTTCGACAATGTGTCGCTTGAGATAGAGCGACACAATGTTCATGGAGTAGATGGTGTTGGCGAAGTCATACAACGTCCAGCCAACAATATCTTTGCGAAAGAGTGATGAAGAGGGGGTGCTGCTCACAGACCCAGCCTGTCGGAAATGGACATCATGCCGTCTCGCACCAGCAAGAGGAACTGCTCAAGCTCCAGCCCCAGATTGGAACAGGCAGCCATGTTTTCGCGCGTGGCACCGGCGGCAAATCGTTTTTCCTTGAAGCGCCGAATCATGAAATCCGCATCGAGAACGGCCAGTTTCTTCTGCGGATGCATGAGCGCACAGGCCACCAGAAAACCGGTAGTAGGATCAACAGTATAGAGCGCCCAGTCCAGCCGACTCTTGCACGGCACGTGCCCCGGATGAGCGTGTATGGCATACCAGAGATCGTCGGGAAGGTCATATTCGGCAAGCCACTCCTCGGTGACATACGAGTGCCGGGCGGCATTCTTGTTGGTTTCGTTGTAGTCGAGATCGTGGATCAGACCAATTAACCCCCAGTACTCGACATCTTCGCCGAAATACTCCGCTAACCGGCGCATCCCGGCTTCCACCGCCAGGATATGTTTCAGCAGATTGTTCTCACCGATTTTCTCGACCACCAAGTCGTAGGCGGTCTCACGCGTAAGTTTGAGATCCATTCTGTTGACAATTAAGGAAGGAACGCAGGTGCTGTCAAGCCGCTAACCTGCCCGGCTCAGTCGAGGAAATCCCAGGTGAAGCCAAAGTAGTTGTACCGTCCGGGGAATCGAATATAGTCTCGGGCACTGTAAACCGAAGAGGTTGCGTTCTGAATAACCCAATGAAAGCGGAAATCACCCATACGAAACGAGAACTTGAGATTCAGCAAACCCACATTCCCGAGGTTGGTTTGTCTGTATCCATGATACGGCCCGGTGTACACGAACTCACCATAAGCATAGAAATGAATCAGTTTCTGCGGCCAGTAAACATGCATCTCCAAACCGGAGAAACACTGATACTCAGGGCTGAATGACTTGTCCTCGTAATGCTCGTATTCCAGAAAGTGATAACTACCACCACCGTTGAGATGCAGAATGTCTCCCAGCCCGATCCTTGCACGACCGGTAACAGTACCAAAGTCGATATCGCCGTTGATAGGAGAGAAAATCGAAGTATCACCATGCAATTCACGATACCAGTCAATACCATCTTTGATCCTGCCGCCGGTCACAGAGACTCCCAGGCAGTTGTCGATTGTTCCCAGTTTGATCTCAGCAGACCCGATCAACTGACGTTCTGACACCAGATTGGCATATCCCCCGTCAGCATAGTCAACCTCACTAAAATTGTAAATTGATGCCGCCTGATAAGGAAGATGCAATTCGTGAAGAGACGGTGCCCGTTCACTGTAACCGACTGCCAACATGAAGAACAATCTCTCGGATTCTCTGCTCATCATCGCTGAACTACTCGGAAGGAACTTGTAGCCGTCCACATACCGCTGACGCAAATCAATTGCCGCTGTCCACGGCTTTGCCAACCAGGCTAAAGAAAAGCCGGACCCGCCGGATAGACGTGTGTGAACCTGGTGCCAGTTATTGTACTCGAAGTGATCACCGCTCACTTCTGCTTTAAGTGCCACCTGGCCCGCAATCCACTCGCGCGAAAGGAACAACTCGTTTTCAGTGGTCCGCAGCCACGCCTCATAGTCCCTGGAAATTGTAGAGCCCTGGTGCCAGTGCCGGTACCCGAATTCGTACTTGCGCTGATGGTCATCATCGTGAGCCACCCACGAAAGCTGAACATATCGGTCAATCCGGTTCCTGTTGATGTAATCTCCCCCAATATCCGGCCGGACCTGTACGGGTCCACCGCGGGCATACAGCCAGCCATTAGCACGGAATCCCATCGTTTGACCTGCGGGGAAATAGAGATCTGCGGTATAGTGATAAGCGTTGTCATAACGATTCCACGCCGGACCTTCGGCAACGCGATAGCCGATAGACATATCGATCTCTCGACCGCCCGTGAATCGCTTGGAGTACTTCCCGCGCGCGTACGAATAACCAAAAGAACCCTTATCAACGACAAAGGCGCTCTGGGAAGGTGTTGAGTCTGGATTCCCGGGCTGTGTCAGCAATGTCGCTGTGGCGTGTCGACCACCAAGAACCATACCGACCGGTCCCGGTAGAATGGCAACCTTGTGATCCAATGCTGTTGGGATGTCGTTAAGATCGCACAGGCCATCCGGCTCTATCGAATGCTCGAAAGGCGAAAGAGACCTGCCGCCTATCAGAAACCCCAGGCGATCACCTGAAAGACCGTACGGCTGGACCGTTTTGCGCATGGGTGTGACTTGTTGTTCGAGAATCAGGAAACCGGGGTCGAACTTGAAATAGTCGCCGGCGTCGTGATAAAACGACCGGTCAATAGCCGCTCGCTGGTTCCAACGGGGACTGACAAGGTA
>QNAF01000082.1 GCA_003641405.1 Candidatus Zixiibacteriota bacterium
ACACGAATAGATTACAAGCTGATCAAGTCAAATGTCGAGATGGCGCTACTGGACCTCAAGGAGATCAAGTGGCACAAGAAATCGCCCCAGTTATACGTTGATGAAGCCGTCGACGGACTATACTTGCTGATGCTTTCACAGCACGCGCCCTCGTCCGAGAAGCTCTTTTCAGTTATTGCCCGGATGAAGGCCGTCCCTCAACTGTTTCTTACGGCTCGCAAGAATATCAAGAAACCACCCGAAGTGTATCTCGATCTGGCCTCGGAATCACTCGAATCGGCTATGAGGTTCTATCAGCAGGCGGCGGGCCAGCTCATGGCAGAGTTCCCTGACCGAGCGGACGAAATTCTCAAAGTATCTACTGCCGCGCGCGAGGCCATGAACGATTTCTCTACCTGGCTCATGCAGATTGAGTCCGGCGACGATAAGAGTTTTGCAATTGGCAGGAAGAACTTCGATTCCAAGCTGGCTGGCGAGTACTTTCTGGATTTTGACTCGGATTCACTCCTGAAGATAGGGAAGAACCTTCTGGCGACCGTGCAGGAAGAGTACGCCAGGCAAAAAGAGTATGTTGAGACAAATCATCAAAACGGCAAAGACTCTGTCTATGTTCCTGCCAATTTCTGTCGTCAGGACATTCTTGACTATTACCAGTGGGAGACAGACCAGAGCAAGGTGTTTCTGAGCGAGAATGAGATTGTAACAGTTCCCGATGATATCGCCCCTTTGACAGTAATGGAAACACCGGCGTTTCTGCGCTCAATGGTCGCTGGAATTGCCTATCATCCGGCTGGACCGTTCGATGAAAACCAGCATGGATATTTCTACGTGCGACCGATACCGACCGATCTGGATGCAGGCCAGCTTGCGGCTCGCTATCGATACGTACACCGTCGTGGGTTCAAGGGATCGGTTGTTCATGAAGGCTATCCGGGGCACCATCTTCAGATGCAGATTGCCGGGCGTACTGAAAGTGCGGTTCGCAAGTGGCAGGACAATATGATGATGGTTGAGGGCTGGGCGCTTTACTGTGAGGAGATGATGTACCACGCCGGACTGTACGGCGATGAGGACCCCGCCATGTGGCTGGCCATTCTGGGCGGTGTTCGGTATCGTGCCGCCAGGATTGTCGCTGACGTCAAGCTCCACACGGGGCAGTTCACATTTACAGAGTGTTTTGACTGGATGACCAAAACGCTCGATGCCAAAAGCGAGTCCGACAAAGACTATCACCGTCGCATGATTCGAAAGTACACCCTGACGCCTACCAGATGGATGTCGTACTTAATGGGCAAGCGTGAGATCGAGTCTCTGATCGCCGCCGCGGAGGAGAAACAGGGAGAAGAATTCAACCGGCGAGATTTTCTTGACTATATGCTGACTCAGGGTTCTATCCCACCAGCACTTTTGTGGGAATCCCTCGGATTAAACTGAAATTCGGTGGTTTTGCAGATCATGTGAGTATCAGGAGCAGGTTTTCTTTTCAGTTCTCCTCAATCGATGATCCTCAATCAGTTAAGAGTCCGGCCTGAGTCACGCAGTGCGCCCTCGTAACTTCATAGACAGCACTGAGTTAGTCCACGCCTGAAGTCTTGGGCGTCATTCAGCGCTGAAACGCGATTCCAATTGTGAACAGAACCGGCTGCGTGGTAATGAGATAGCATGGGGGAATAGTAGATTTCACTTTCCCTGGCGACGTGGCGTCTTTATATTGCAAATCCTATGGCTGACGATATTATGTGGGCCCCATGGAGGGCAGCTTTCATACTGGGTAAGAAGGAGAAGGGTTGTATCTTCTGCAATCGGTTGAAGCGGAAGGACAGTGTCAAGAACCTCATCGTCTATCGCGGTCAGAAGGTGTTCATCATTCTGAACAAGTTTCCTTACAATGCGGGGCACACCATGGTGGTGCCGTATCGCCATATCAGTGTGTTGGAGAAGCTTTCGTACGAAGAGTCCTGCGAGTTGTTTGACCTGACGCGGAAAACGGTGAGGGCCATCAAGAAAACTCTCAAACCGCATTCGCTGAATATCGGGATGAATCTTGGCAGAGGCTCCGGTGCGGGAATACCCGGACATTTGCATATGCATATTGTTCCACGCTGGCATGGAGATACCAGCTTTATGCCGGTGATCGGCAAAACGCATCTCGTGTCGGTACCACTTGAACCAATATATGAACTCCTCAGGAAAGAGCTGAATCGCAAATGAGGAAGCGCCGGAAGATTCCAACCAAGGCTGAGCTTTTGCAACTGCAGAAGCTGTATAAGACCGATGAGCGCATCGGTGAGCGGTTGGGAGGAGTGCCGGCATATCTGGTGGCGTACTGGCGACGCAAGAAGAACATACCCAAGTATTCGCTTCCGAAATTCTCCGAGACGGAGATTCGCACTCTCTGGGAACGATACGGTGACGATGAAAAAGCCGGGCTGGAGTTGGGGATTTCCAAGGCAGCGTTCTACAACTGGCGACGACGGTACGGTTTTCGGGAGAAACCTGCTTTTCTCAAACTCGAACAACTTGAGTTGAACTTTCCCGGAAGCGGACAGTCTGTTCTCGGAAGTCCTCTCTACGGAAAGCGCTCAGTGGCGCAAAAGATCATTGCGCAGGCCGCCGATGTCGAGCGGGTTGAAGTCGGGGAGGAGGTTGAGATCGAGCCTGATCTCGTGATCTCGTCAAGTGAGGCCGGAAAATTAATCGAGCTGTTTAAGAAGAGGCGTACAGAGTTCGTCTGGAATCCCGGCAAAGTACTCGTGGCACTCGATTTCTACGGGCGTGGCAATGATGGGAATACGGCAGCTAACCACAAAATAATCAGGGAGTTTGCCAGGCGTCAGGGAATAAAGACATTCTATGATCTGCGCGAGGGTTCTCCGCGCCAGATAGCCCTGGAAAGAGGACATGTACGTCCCGGTCAAATAGTGCTGGGGTCGGTGGATGTAACGGAATCATGTGGCGCCATGGCTGCCATGGCTTCCACGATTGACGTCTCTGCGATGGATGCTATCTGGGCCGGAGGTCGGCACACTGTGACAGTTCCGCAGACTGCACGAGTGACACTCATCGGTCGGCGAAGTCGTGGAGTCCACGCAACCGATGTTGCTCTTTCAATCGGCAAACAGGTGGGGCATGGTGCGGTGTCGGGTATGGTACTGGAGTACGCAGGTTCCGCCATCTCACAAATGTCTATCGGTGAACGTTTCACTCTGTGCGACCTGTCGGTTGCGACCGGAGCCGCAGCCATTGTCTGTGCTTATGATGCCACTACACGACGCTTTTTGACAGGCCGGACGATGTCTCGATATCAGCCGCTGGTGCCGGATAAGGACGCTGAGTATAGACAACTCTACCAGATTAACATTGACCAGCTTGGACCACAGATCGCCCGGAAGGGCAGCCCTGAAGAGATCCGGGCGGTAGCGGAAGTTGAAGGTCAGAGTGTGCAGCAGATAGTAATCGGCGGCGCAACATCCGGACGGTATGAAGATCTTCGCGCTACCGCTGATGTTCTTAGAAACAGAAGAGTGCATGAGGACTGCCGCCTGGTCATAGTGCCGGCATCACATCGCGTGTATCTTGAGGCGCTCAAGAAAGGGCTGATCAGGCTTTTCCTCGAAGCCGGAGCGACTGTGCTTAATCCTGGTTTCTGCACGGGGTTTCTTGAAAGTGAGAGATGCGTGGCTGATGGTGAGTGCTGTCTGAGCACCTCCAATGTACTACGCTACTACTCGGAAAAAGGGCAAAGCCGCGAGGTCTATATTTGCTCACCTTCTACTGCGGCGGCATCAGCAGTAAACGGTACGATAACTGATCCAATAAGATATGTGAGATAGGAAGTATACACTAAACTCCTGGAGGATTCATGAAGCGTATCACAACAGTACTGATCGTAACCATCCTTTGCCTCGCTTGTTCATCAATGGCGTTTGACGGCAATCGCAAAGGTTTCGTGCTCGGCGGCGGACTTGGATTTACACCAAGCGCTGAGTGGGGGTTCGAACTCGGGTCAGTAGATTTCAGCGAGGATGGTTTGGGGTTCGGGTTGCACCTGGTGATAGGAGGCGCATTCGACGAACACAATATGCTGGTTTATGAAGGCAATGTGGTCGGTTGGAAGTCGGATGTTGTGGACACAGATCTGACACAAGGATTCAACGGAGCAGCTTTCTACCATTACTTTGGTCCAGTCGGGAAATCCGCATTTGCCGTGGGAGGAATCGGCTTCTACGTCTTCAACGCCGATGGTTACGAAAACAACGACCCCGGTTTTGGTATGCTCCTTGGCGGTGGCTATGAATTTGCTCGCCACTGGCAGGCAGGCGTTTACTTCTCATTCGGTAAGACTTCAGATCCTTTTGTTGATTACAATCATCACCACATCAGCATACTGGTAAGCGGCATAGCGTTTTAGCGCTTCCGACTACAATTTTCCTGAGAGCTGTCAAACATTCTGGCTGGCAGCTCTTTTTTGTTGAGCATGGTTTGCGCAGCTACTAACGTTTCGTGTGTGTTCTCGTGCTCAACAGGCTAACGATCTGATGTCTCCTGATGTCTATGCAATACTATTGCCGTACTGCCGTCTTGGAACGGGTGACGTATGGCAGGATCCGCTCTCGGGGCATGTCGTTGGGTGTGGTGATGCTACGGATACAGAGTTCGCCTTATCTCTGGTCAAGAACACCGCCAGACCAACCCTTGCAGTTCATGATCCACCGTACAACCTGGTCGCGTTCGAGCGTCGATCCATAGACGAGTACGCAGTCTGGTGTCGAAAGTGGATTGACATTACTCGTGATATGCTCAGTGAGGACAGTTCACTCTACGTCTGGCTTGGAGCGGACCAGAGAAACCAGTTCCAACCGTTGCCACAATTCATGCTGATGATGGCGGACACCGGTTTTGAAGCGCGCTCGTTCATTACCATGCGTAACCAACGCGGTTACGGTACGCAGTCCAATTGGATGGCTGTTCGTCAGGAACTTCTGTACTACACAAAGGGAAGACCTGGATTCGAAGTGCGGTATACTGATATTCCGAAGATCCTTCGCGGTTACTACAAGGAAGTTGGCGGAACAGTAACTGAGAATCAAGAGCGCTCCCGCTCCGAGTTTATTCGACCGGGGAACGTCTGGGTCGATATTCAGCAAGTGTTCTATCGCATGGAGGAAAACGTGAACGGATGTTTCGCTCAGAAACCGCTGAAAGCAATCGAACGAATCATCGAGGCGTCTTCGAAACCGGGTGACACCGTGGTTGACTTGTTTGCTCATTCGGGAACAGCGTTGTTGGCGTGTGAACGGACCGGACGAAGATGCGTGACTATGGATATCGATCCGATTTTCGCCGAGGTCAGTATCCGTCGCCTGGAGCGTTTCCGTGAAACCGGCAAGACCGGCTGGCAGCGAGGGCATCCGTTCGAGCGGGAGCTTGATGAAAAGAAGCGCATCGATCTGTCCAGCGGGGTCGGCGCCGAGGCGTAGAGTCAATCACTGTCCAGATATTCCAGACTCAGTCCGCTTTCATTCAGTTTGACATAGCTGAAGTGCTTAATGAAATCGCCGGTGTTGACATAGACACCGTTGTCAAACTCCGAAAGTACGGGGATATGAAGGTGGGCGATTACGACAATATCAAATCCTTCGTCAAGTTTCCCCTTGGCGTACTTCTCATAGTCCGGGACGAAAGTATGATCACGTTTTGAGGTATAGTCACGCGAGGAGCCTGATACGAACCGGGCCAGCGGAATGGCCCAGTCAGGCGGGAGCTTTCGATAGCACCAGATGTTGAACCGGTTACGCAAAATCCGCTTGAGTATGCGGTAACCCCTGTCTGCGGGGGCGAGGCCGTCACCATGTATCAGGTGCAGCTTCTTTCCGCAATACTCGGTTTCAAGAATGTCGCGGTGCACATGCACCCCGAGTTGTGTCTCAAAGAAGTCGTCCATCCAGAAGTCATGATTGCCGCTGACGTAATCGACTCTCAGTCCTGATTTGACAACGTCTCGCAGCATGAACAGAACATCGTGGTGTTCCTTGGGGATGGCGCGTTTGTACTCGAACCAGAAATCAAAGAGATCACCGAGGATCACCAGCCGGTCGCGGTCGACTTTCACCAGGTCAAACAGTCTGCCGATTTTGGCGACCTTGGTTGTCTCCTGGTCGGTAGTGCCGCATCCGAGATGGGCGTCGGAAAAAATATATAGCGCCATCGGATCTGGTCCCCGCAACCGGGACGGCCTTTCAGCCGATCTCCTCCATTATGCGCGGCAGGCTATCGTAGAAAGCGTCATGCAGCTTATCCAGGGGCATATCGACCAACTTGTCAATCGTCAGTGTGTGGCCACCCACAGTGCCGATCTCCTTTGCCGGAATTCCTGCTTTCCGGAAAAGGGTGATGATTTCTGCAATGTCGTCAGGTGCGCAACTGATCACTACCCGTGACTGTGATTCTCCAAACAGCAGACAGTCCGGTCGCAGATCGCTCCCCAGATTAATCGCAGCACCGATAGAGTGCTCTGAGTTACCGATGCATGACTCCGCCAGGGCAATGGCGAGACCGCCGTCGCTCACATCATGCGCCGACTTGATCAAGCCGGATTCGATTGCCGCCAGCAACGTTTGTTGCAGTTTAAGTTCAAAGAGCAGGTCAAGCTTTGGTACCGGCCCCCGGTTCTGTCCGTGAATAGCGTGAATGTATTCCGAAGCTCCCAGTTCTTCTCTTGTATCCCCAAGCAGCATCACCGTGTCGCCATCGTTCTTAAACCACTGCGTCGTGATGTGGTCGATATTTTCCACCAGTCCTATCATACCGATAGTCGGCGTAGGGAAGACCGCGCGTTCCGGGTCTTCATTGTAGAACGAGACATTGCCGCCGGTGACAGGGGTGTCAAACACTCGGCAGGCTTCACCCATTCCGGCCACCGCCTCGGAAAAGCCGTAGTATATTCCCGGTTTGTAAGGGTTACCGAAATTGAGACAGTTAGTGATGGCCAGCGGCTTTCCGCCGGAGCAGACAATGTTGCGAGCACACTCTGCCACCGCGCTCCGGGCGCCTAGTCGCGGGTTGAGATAGCAGTAACGGCCGTTGCAGTCAGTGGCCATCGCCAGCGCCCGGTTTGTCTTGCGGAGTCTCATCACTGCAGCGTCGGAACCCGGCCCCACCGACGTGTTGGTTCGCACCATCGAGTCGTACTGTTCAAACACCCAGCCCTTGTGGCAGATGTTCGGTGCGGCCAGCATTCTCAGTAGGGTATCGTTCCAATCGCAATCAGTCGAGTAGTCGGTGAGGTCAATATGATTCAGCTTATCCATATATGCCGGGCGCTTGGATTCGCGGTGATAGATCGGGGCACTGCCACCCAGCACCAGCACTTCCGAGGGAATCTGAGAAACAACTTCGCCGTTCAGCTTCACCGTCATCAGACCATCCGAAGTCACCTGTCCGATGATTGTTGAATCAAGATCCCACTTGTCGAAAACGGCTCGGACGTCGTCCTCCTTGCCCTTCTTCACGCAAACCAGCATCCGCTCCTGTGACTCCGACAGGAGAATCTCGTAGGGAGTCATGGCACTTTCGCGGACAGGCACCAGGTCGATATGGATTTCTATACCGGATTCGCCCTTGGCAGACATTTCCGCCGATGAACACGTCAGACCGGCAGCGCCCATATCCTGGATACCTACCACAAGATCCTTGTCGATGATCTCAAGGGTTGCTTCCAGTAGTAGCTTTTCTGTAAACGGGTCGCCGATCTGTACGGCCGGTCGTTTTTCCTGGGACGCCTCGGTGAGTTCTTCGGATGCAAAAGTCGCTCCGTGGATGCCGTCACGGCCGGTCTTGGAACCGACAATCATGATCGCGTTACCTTCGCCTTTGGCTACAGCCGAGCAGATGCCATCGGTCTTCATGATACCTACAGCCATAGCGTTGATGAGAGGGTTCGTAGTGTAGGCATCGTCGAAATAGACTTCACCAGCGACAGTAGGGACTCCAAAAGAGTTGCCGTAGTCGCCGATACCACGAACCACACCATCTACGAGATATCTGACGTGGGGGTCACTGGGTGAGCCGAACCGGAGTGAGTTCAGGGCTGCAATGGGGCGGGCGCCCATTGTAAAGATGTCCCTGAGAATTCCGCCAACGCCGGTGGCCGCTCCCTGGTAGGGTTCAATCGCCGAGGGGTGATTATGCGATTCAATCTTGAATACCACTGCTAGGCCTTCACCGATATCAACCGCCCCGGCGTTTTCTTCGCCTGCCTCAGCCAGTATACTGGATCCTTCGCGGGGTAAGGTTTTCAGCAGCGCAATGGAGTTCTTGTAGCTGCAGTGCTCCGACCACATCACGGAGAAGATGCCCAATTCGGTGTAATTCGGCTCCCGACCAAGAATCTCCTTGATTCTCTCATACTCCTCGGGGTTCAGGCCATGTTTCTTGACCATTTCAAGTGTGACTGTCGGCTGGGTGAACTGTTGTGGCATCGCGGACCTTCCTATTAATGAAGGCACGAATATAGGCTGCTAAGACGAGAAGGTCAAGCCGGATCGGACAAGCGCGAGGCGTCCCACGTGGTCCAATAGAAAGCGGCCACCTTGATGAAGAGATGGCCGCTTGGTGTCAGTCAGCGTACCTGCAAAGCACGCTTGTTGCTGAACCGTTACGGGTTCGTCGAACCGTCACACTTGTTCAAGTAGTGTGTTGTTGGGCTGATGAAAAGCGCATCTATCAACACCGACAGGTCAGCACCATCCACCTTGAAGGGATCGATGACCGGTCGCACGCTGCTGAAATCAATATCAGCTTCATCAAGACAGATACCATCCCAGCCGTTAGCCGGATCAATGAACAACCCGTTGATCATTAGCGACAAGTTGGCACCGTCATAGTTGAAGCCTAAGTCACCACCACCCTGGTCAAGGTCACCTACAGAGGGTGGGGTGCAGCAAGTAGCAACTTGGACCTGGATCATGACAACTTCACTGTCAACAAGTGAACCATCAGACGCGTAGAATATCACACTATAGTCACCTGCCTGGCCTATAGCAGGCACCCAGTCAAAGGTCCCTGTCCCGTTGGCATTGTCCAAAAAGACAGCGCCGTCCGGCAGCGGAGTAGAGGTGTACAAGCTCGGTATCGTCAGGTCAGGATCGCTGGCCGTAACCGTGAAGTTGAGGGTATCAAATTCTCTCGTTTCCTTGGGGCCTATTGGATCAAGGACCGGTGGCTGGTTCTGGCTAACACCATACAATTCAAGGTAAGGGGGATACGTACCCTCTTTTGAATAGAACTTGCTCCACCTTTCGTTAAGTTTACCCTGGATGACAAATCCATAGTTGGTAACGGTGCCGTGAACCTCCCCCGAATTGTGGACACATCGAGAAGATAGAGTTAACTTCTATCAGGAGGTGTGTTTATGTCCAAGAAGCGTCGTCAGTTTGACCGAGCTTTCAAAGTTGAAGCAGTGAGATTG
>QNAF01000083.1 GCA_003641405.1 Candidatus Zixiibacteriota bacterium
ATTTGAGTGTGTCAAACACACCGTTGCCCAAAGTGGCAGACGCCTCAAAAAACGGTCTTCCCTTTTGGTTTAACCTGGCATTCAACTCGCCGACAGATAACACTCCCGGAAGATCCCGCTTGTTGTACTGGATAATCATCGGTAACTCTTCTGGATCATAACCATACTCAACGAGATTCTCTTCCAGGTTGGCCAATGACTCGATGTTCTCGTCCATTTTGTCGGCCTGGCTGTCAGCAACAAACACAACTCCATCGACACCGCGCAGTACCAACTTACGGGTGGCATTGTAGTATACCTGGCCAGGGACCGTGTAGAGTTGGAACTTGGCCTGGAAATCGTTAATCGTGCCGATGTTGATCGGCAGAAAATCAAAGTATAGCGTTCGGTCTGCTTCTGTGGCCAGCGAGATCAGTTTCCCACGTGTGTCTTGTGGAACTTTTTCATGGATATACTGCAGCTTTGTTGTCTTGCTGTAAAGTCCCGTACCGTAGTAATCGATCTTGCAGCAAACCTCACGTGCAGAGTAGTTTATCGAAACCATTTTCGTCTATCCATCCAAACGTTGTTCCTGTTAATCCTCAATCTTCAGCCTGGTGAGAGTATTCTTTATCTCCAGGCGAATGAGTCCAATGTTGACTGATTTCTCCGCTGTTACCACAAGTATGCCCAACTCGGCACTGGTGAAGAACAGTTTGGAGTCCGCGGCTTCAATAGTGACCTGCGCCCACGGGTCGGTCTCAAGCCGGTCGAGAGACTTCTGTATATTCGACGTTATCGATGCTGCAAGAGCACCGACGGTCTCACTTTCAAAGTCAGTATTCAAGTCCGCGGCAATGACTATGCCATCATCGCCGACCACCATAGAACCCGTAATTCCGGGCGTCCTGTTAAGATCACTCAGTGCTTCATACATGTATTGTCTCCCCGCTCGGGTTCACTTCTTTACTATACCGTTCAGAAACATATTTCCTGACCATCTCAAGTGCTTGATTTATTCGGATATTAAGCATCTCGTCAGCATCACGATCCGAAACGACAATCATGTAGCCGTACGTATCGCGAGCAATATTCAGTTTCCTGTCGTCCAGAAGCATATCCAACCTGCTCGGGACACCTAAGCTCCTGCGATCAAGAACCTCCGAAGATTTCTCAAAGAAGAGTAACGCCAGGGGTGCCCACTCCTCGGAGTCTATATCACCACGCTTGAAACTGGACAGCAGTAAACCTTCGTGGTCCACTATTGCAGCCAAATGAACGCTTGCATGTTCGCCAATGTACCGCACCGCTCTTCCAAAAGCATCCTGCCTGACAACTGATTCCAAGCCGGGTGTAAAACTGGCTGATGGTGCCTGGTCCGTTTGAGAACTTACCGACATTGGCACGTCAGTAGAAACGGGGTTTACACTTTCAGCAGTCGGCGAAGATGTGCTTACCCTGACGTTCTCCTCCATACTGGTAACAACCATCATTGGCCGTTTGCGTCCAGGATCATCCTGATAGAATTGAGACAACAGCGGTTTCAGCGCGAAAGGGGCAATCGCTATCTGAAGGAGGATTGTCGGAAGATAGCTAAACATCCCCAAAGACAATGATATCCCCAGATTCATGGAATAGAGAACGGTTGTCAGAAGCCCAAATACCCCACCAAGAATCAGTCGATAGACCAGACACACGCTGCACGCCTGTACCAGTTTGATAAGATTACCAGGTCGGTTTAGAAAAGAGATCACGAATCCGTAGAAAACGAACTCGTATAGCAAATTGACGATCCCCCCGTCAGCCAGGTCCATGCCTAACCGCGACGGGAACAGGACCAGAGGCAGGACAAGGACTGCCAATGAGTAGAGTAATATCTGTTGGTAGATTTTTGCATTCAAGTACATGTTCACCCTGCCCGCTTGGGTTGGTATTTATTGAGAAGGGCGCTGATATTCAGGCGCACAGTACCAAGATTGGTTCTGCCGTCGCCAACAACAAGGAGTGTTCCATCAGTAACCTGCACAATATAGAGTACTGTCGAACCGGTCTCCACGAGAACGGAATCGACCTTGCCGAAAGATGAGTTTACCAGATCGCTGTTGATCCGCTTTACTACTTCCTCCATGGCTTCGGCGCAGACGCTTGAGTTCATTTGAGACGACCACTCAGATTCGACAACAGTACCGTCGGCATCAATGAACAACCCACCCTGGATGCCGTTGATAGCGGCAATCTGATGGAGTAGCTCAACGGGTTTGCAAACAGAAGAATCCTCAAGACGCTGGTCAGGTCGATCGGATTCTGTCTCAAGTGGCACGTTGGAGGCATTTTCGTGGGCAGCCTGCTCGCTGACCGTTTCCTGTTTCATCCGCTCCGCAATGTCCAATAAGTCACAGACTTGCCTATTGTATGTATCAGCGTTGTATAGCGATCTTAGAAGCTTGATTGCCTTGTCACACTCTTTCTTGTACAGAAGCACCTCCGCCAAAAGCAAGTCGGTAGCCCGGCTGGGACCTTCGAGTTCAATTGACTTCTTCACCTCTGTCTCAGCCCAATCGTACATTCCTCGGTCCACACTGACCCTGGCCATGACAATATGCGCTGGGCCATATGATGGGTGTATCCTGAGTCCCTTTTGGCATACCGTAAAGGCTTCTTCCAGCTCCCCATTCTTGCGGTAAGCCTCCGCCAAAGCCGCAAATATCTGCGACGTAGGATCCGAATCAAGGATCTTGCGACATTTAACAATGCGATCTTTTGAATCAATTGTGACGGTCATCAAAGCATTCTCTGTAAGAGGTGCTGTTTCAATCGGTTAAGTGCGACACATTCTTTGAACCATTTTAAGGATATATCCCACATGCGATTATGTCAACTCAAATCATTTACTAACTCAACACACGCTTTGTCTCAATGACTCCATAAAGAAGCGCTACTACCCACAGTAACGATAGCCCGGGAGTTACCCATACCGGCAAACTCACAACTTCAAGAGTCTGAAACAACGATGACATTTGACTCAATCCCAGGATAGCAAAACCACCCATAAACAACTGCCAACTGCGACTAAGTGATCCTCCCTTGACCGCGGTGAACACTCTGAAACAGATAGCAACAGCAGCGAAGGCCAACACCAACACCATGAGATTAAGCATTGTCGGTGGACTTGTTATCAGAGCAAGGTCAGCGGCTTCACTTCTCGAAGGCCAACCAACCATTAACGCAACCACCAGGAGCAGGTTCTTTCTCATAATTTATCCCCTTACCATCTTGACTACTCCGTCGGCGTTCTTGATTGTGCCATAGAAGTTGTCTTCCAGTCGATATCTCTTGACTAATTCGCGACGATTTGCGAGTGGCTCAGCAATCTCTCGTTTCACACCGGTTACTACGTCCCTAAAGGCGCCGCTTCCGAGAAGCTGATAAACGTATACTAGCTGTTCGGACAGCATTCTCTCAAGTCCTGCCATCAGACTATGATAGCGAATTGGTGCCGGGGTCGATCGTACTTCTGCAAGGAACTTCTCGAACGTAGGAGTTCCTGAGGATCCCTCATCCATACCCGGGAAGAATTTAAGCAGACCATTACGATACTGACTGACGAACACAGGGAACGCCGTGTTGTTCTCGCCGAGGAACCTTTGCACACGCGACCTTATCTGTTGGAAACAGTTACTGTACAACCTGAATATCATCGCCAGGACAATCTCCTCCTCGTCTTCTGTTTCAACTTCGGTGTCTGTCTCCTTCTTACCTGAGACCTCTACAAGGTTGTTTACGACGAGACGGTATAACGCCCGGCATGTCACGAATTCACCCATGGGTGAAACCTGGATCAATTCGGGCAGCGTCCTTTCGCCATTGATGATCGACAGTAACCGGAACTCATCGACGGAGATAGAAAACTCATCCCTGTTCACTTTGGGAGAACTTGCGATCTCCAACAAGACATCGTCAGGCGGCAGAACCTTCTGGATTTCCATCCACTCGTCAATGCGACGAGTACCCTCCATGATAACGTTCATTGTACTGAGTTCGATAAAGAACGGGGCGTTCTTGGGCGAAGAACCTTCGTCGAAACTAAAATCCCCCTCTTGCCAGGAGAACAGATTGTAGACGATTTCTTCGATTTGCAGTTTCAGACATTCGCCGATTTCCGATTTGTCGAACAGCCCCATGTCAACAAACGTCGTACCAAGCTGACGACCGGTCTGCTTGTGAAGTTGAATGGCACGCTCCAGATCGGCTTTGGAGATTTTTCCTCGCTTCAGAAGAAGATTCCCCAGAAGATCCTCGGTGGCATTCAAGGATGAGGCATAGATGATGTTACCATCCTTGAAAGCTACTTCCTTGTGACGGCTCGATGTCTTGCACTCGAGCATGCCGGTTTTCTTACCGGTGGCCAGTAGCTGCAAGATATCGGGAAAGGCAACTGTCTTGAGATTCCCGGATAAGCTCATTTCTATAGTACCCTTAGTACTTCAGGATCACTCCCCAATAGGAAGCTCCACATGTTTAACTGGCTATTCCTTCTATGTATCGGGTCAGTGAAGGCTTTTCTTTAAGCCAATTGCTGTCAGAGGCTATATTGAATTATCTTGAGTGGAAATGTTGATTTGAAAGCGGCAACTGCCGGAGTGAGACAGGTCGTAAATGTAGTGCGGAAGGGCCATATCGGGGTCGAGACCGGGGTCCGCGTAGTCAGACGGAGAGCGCTGTTCGATTTTTGAACAGATAATCTTCCCACAGCCATTCTCATGAAGCGCAATCCAATCCGCAGCAGCGGGTTGCCAGTTGGATCCAATAAGCAGCATCGTTTGTCCGTCAAATGAAGATCTCTGAAAAAGGCCACTGTGAACCTGGTTCGTCAGTATGAGGCGAGTGGAGCCAAATCGCAATTCGAATTCCGAAACCGACGGAAAGAACCCATACGGAGCCTCCACGTCAAAACGGTCATGACAATATATGATCTCTCCTTGCACCTGAATACTGTCAGTAGCGATGATCACATCCTCTACACTCCCCCTCAGGTTTGCACTGAAATAGACCTGATCAGCTTCGAAATCTCGAGCCAGGCGAAGAACATCATCAATTGCGTCGTAGTGAGCAGAGAGGATAAACAACCTGCCGATTCTATCGTAGCCGCGTCTCCGCAGGTCTGGCGCCAGAATTCGCTCGTCAATCGGGTAGGATTTCCTGGCAAGTCCGGTGATGACCAGGTCGCAAACCTGGTTACCAGGATTACCTACTGTGGTGGCGATCCCACCGGGGACTGACTGCACTTCGATATCCAGCATGTCGGACCGATCGACAGTTACAGCAGCACGCACCAGCCCTGCGTTGAGAAATACCAAACAACACGCAAGAAACAACCTCCGCGCACGTTTTGATGTGAGAGACCACACTGCCAATCCAATCATCAGGTAAAACGCAAATGCCATAACGGCACCGGCGGAACCCTGCAACATGGCACCCGTCTGCAACACAGGGACATTGTCGGCCCCAAAGACGTTCAGCACCCTGAGTATCAGATCAAGCCAGCAATTGACAAACGAACCGGCAAACAGCCCCAGCATCGGCCAAATCAAATCGGCGACAAGCATGACCAGTATACCCACAACTGCCAGCGAAACCATCGGCACAATCACCAGGTTGGCCGGCACCGACATGACGGGAATTCGACCGAAGTAGTACGCCACGATCGGCATGGAACATACTTGCGCAATAGCTGCGATCAGGAGAGGAAACACAAGGTAACGATACCACCAGCGATTCTGACGCGCCCGAAAAAGGGATATCAGTTTGGGTACCAGGAATATCAGTCCCCAGGCAGTGCCAAAGGATAACTGAAAACCAACGTCGTACAGTTGAGCCGGGTCTGCCAACAGCACGATCAGAGCCGTCAGTGCAATGATGTTGTTCAGATCAACTGTTCGCCGGAGCAGTCGAGCTACAATCACTAACGAAGCCATTATCGACGCACGAATAACCGAAGGTTCTCCGTAGGAGAGCCCCGCAAAAACCAAAATCACTACCAGTAGAACAGCCGAGTGACCTGTCTGAGAAAAACGAGATGGCCTCAGAAGCAACACGAAGAACAGCACTACCAGGGCCACGTTGGAACCTGACACAGCCAGAAGATGAAGAGTCCCACTATCGCGGAACATGCTGTAAACGACCGAAGGAATCTCACGCGTCTCACCAATCAGGAAGCCGCTTGCTAACGACGCCGAAGTTGGCGCGAGATTGCGATGCAGGCTTTCGCTGATGGCATCCCTGATATTGTCCACAAAACCGAGGAATCCGACATTGCTGCGACGGTCAACTCGAACACCGAGCACGGTTGGCAAATAAACGATTCCCTGAACACCTTTCAGATTCAGATATCTTCCATAGTTAAAACCGCCGGAGGATACCGTCGTCGGCAGCGGATATATCCTTCCATAGAACTCTACCTTGTCACCCCTCTGCAGTGCGGTAGTAGTATCACTCACTTTCAGAAGGATTGCCCCCTGAACACGACCGGTGATATCTGATTTCAGGGAGTCCACGGAAATCTTGATCTCAGTCCGCTGTGGTTTGAGATCCGGCCAGTCCGAAACCCTTCCAAAAATATGATAGACCTCGCGATCGGCGGCAACTCCGGCCATCCCGTTTGGAGGCAGGTCAACGTAACCAAGGCTGAAGTGAAATGCTGAGAGTAAGCAAAGGACCAGGCCCAATAAGACCGCCGTTGCGGTTTTACGCTTTTGTGAATGCGCCCACAGAGCACCAAAGAGAAAGAGCAGACTCAGGAGTATGCCTAACCACGAAGGTAGCCTCATCTGATCTGCTGCAACTATGCCGGTAACAACAAAGACCAGGAAAAACAAACTGGGATATCGCCGCAACATGTCAGCGACCGGTTCCGCGATTCAGGAGACGACCCCAGACAAGACGGAACTCTTCTACACGAAAAACGAAACAAAGCAACAAATAGAAAAATGCAGCCATACCGAGCTTTGCACCCAACGCGATGACACGTCCTGCCACTTCCGACTGATGAGAAACGAGATTGATCGGTACAAGTTCCGCAGCTAAAACAGCGAACACGGCAGCAACGCCGATTCTGGTGACGCTTAGAAACAGCAAGCCATATCGAACCGGGATTCTCCTGGATGGCAAATAGTACAGCAGTAACGAAAAATTCAGAATCCCCGCTATTGACGTTGCTGCAGCCAGGCCGGCGAAATCCCATAGTTTGATCAATGGGAAGTACAACAGCATGTTAACAACCACTGAGACTATGGAGATTTTCATAGGGAGCATCGAGTCTTTCAAAGCGTAGAAAAACGGCACGGTCACACGTACCGCTGCAAAGCCTATCAGTCCATAAGAATAGTGCGTCAGTGCCCGCGCCGTATTGGCAGCATCCGTTTCCGAGAATGCCCCCCACTGATAGATGAGATCAACAAGATCACGCCCAAGAAGCCACAGAAAAACTGCCGAAGGGAGAACCAGGAACATGTTCAGACCAAATGCTCTGTGGAAGGTACGCCCAAGTTCCTTCATATCTCCACGAGCGACCGCCTCTGAAGCATTCGGCAAGGCTACCGTTCCAAGCGCTACAGCAAAAACCCCTAACGGGAAGTGCATCAGTCTGTACGAATAGCTCAGGTAAGAAATGGAACCTTCCATCAGGAACGATGCCAGCAGGGTGTTCAAGAGAATGTTCACCCGACCGGCCGACATGCCGGCTATCATGGGGCCAAAAAGGCGAACCACGCGCTTGAAACTCTCGTCCAGCAGATTAAACTGGGGCCTGAAGCGAAAACCAATTCGCCAGAGTTGCGGAAGCTGGATGGCTAATTGCCCTACCCCGCCCACAAGAACGCCAACGGCAAGAGCATACACCGGAATGTCGAAGTAGCTATGCAGACCAAGTACCGACAAGATCATTCCCAGGTTGAACATTGCGGGCGAAACAGCGGGAATACCGAATCGCCCAAACGAGTTCAACATACCCATGACCATTGCTGAGAGGGATACAAGCAACAGGTAGACAAACATCAGACGCGTAAGACTCACGGTGAGCTCGAACTTGGCCGGGTCAGCTGCGAAGCCTTTGGCGGACAAGAAGATAATAGCTGGAGTGGCTATTATCCCCAATAGGACGATTCCCCCGACAACCACAAGAATCGCAGTGACGACTGTCCGGGCGAGCGAAAATGCTTCCTCATCGGACTGGTTTACCATCTTCTCTTTGAAAACGGGTATAAAGGCCGATGAAAGGGCACCCTCGGCGAACATATCACGAAGTAGATTGGGTATTCTGAACGCCGTAATGAAAGCATCGGTAGCCATTCCAGCACCGAAAAAATAGGCCATGACCTGCTCACGCACCAGCCCGAGAATCCGGGAGAAGGCAGTTGCGGTGGAGACAAGCCCTACCGACGACACCAAAGAGCTTTTCTTGGTCTTACTGGTTGACAAAGAATCCCTGCCGACTATATTTGTAGGCTAATTTGTTTACACGGTATTGAAAGGATAAGAGTTGCCGAATCACAAATCCTGTAAGAAGCGGATGAAAACTTCCGAAGAACAGCGGATCAGGAACCGGGCTTTCCGCTCCAGGTTGCGTAACGCGATCAAAGAAGTCAGAACCGAGACGAGTAAAGACGAGGCTCAGAAGAAACTCAAGACTGCCACTACGTTGCTGGACAAGGCAGCTGGTTATCACCTGATCCATAAGAAGAACGCGGATCGCAATAAGTCTCGTTTGACTAAACACGTCCAGAAGATCAACTGAGCGTCCTTTATTCATCGTTCTGTACCCAAGAAATCACAACCCTGCGCCAATACTGCGTGGGGTTTTTTCTGTCTTGCCATCGGACTGGCTTGAACAACTGCATCCACTGAATCAATAGTAGGACGGTCACTCTCCCGAGCCAACAAGTTTTTCGACTCCTGGAAACGCGGGGCAACGTGGTGGGTTAAGTGCGTAGCGTCGTTATTCCCGCGAAGGCAGCTTGTTGAATAAGCGGTACTTCCAGAGGTGACTTCTTAAGTAGCCCACCCAACGGGTGGGGAAGATTATTAATTGGCTCTTGGTGGGGTGGCCACCTATCAGGGCTTGTTGAAAAAGTCCTGTTCTTGAGTTGAGTCAGGTCCTTCAAATCTGCGATAGCAGGTTTGTGAGACCTGACTCCGTTATGTGACATGATATTGTCGATATCTCGGTGCCAGGCGGCGCACGTGGACGTACACCGCCCACCGTCAATCAGCTTTTCAACATGCCCGGAATACGGTCCACCCGATGACACGGAACAGTTATTCTACAGACTGATTCCCTTCTGGATCGACTGAAATGAAATTCTGGTGTCAGTCATCTTATTGGGTTTGAGCACCGGCGTGGTTCCCGCGGGTGTTGAGGAGTAATCAGCCGGCGAGATCATCGTCTTGTTCTTGATTGGTTCTACGTAGCAAAAGACTATCTCGAATTC
>QNAF01000084.1 GCA_003641405.1 Candidatus Zixiibacteriota bacterium
ATGTGATCCTGGGCGATAGCAACATCGTTCTTGGCTTTCGGATTGTTCTTGGCCAGCTTTACGAAAGCTTCCCAGTTGGCAATGTTCTGATCACGATCATCAGGATTGGCCTCTTCCATGGCCGAAGCATAATTGTATGATGCCCGGAATCCTTTCTTGGGATTGGCTTTGAGCGCAGCCTTGTACTCCGTTGCCGCCTTTAGGAATTTCTCCTGTTGGTGGTAGATCAAGCCAAGGGCGGAATGCGCGCTGTAGTTGGCAGACTTATGTTCGATAGATTTTTGCAGTGCCACGATAGCCTTGTCTTGCTTTCCCATTTTCTGATACGATTTTCCCAGATACAGGAATGAGGCGTGGTCTCCTGATCCGGCCGCATGTCCCTTCTCGAGGCTGACGATCGCACCCTCATAGTCTCGTTGCTTGTACTGTACTTTGCCGAGCTCCATAAGAATCGGGCCGTTTTCCGGGTCGATAGCAAGAGCGGCCTCAAACGATTCCTGAGCTTCTACGTTCTGCTTCAGGCGGTATCTTACTCGTCCCATATTGGCCAGGGCGTCGATATTCTGTGGGGCCTTGTCGGCAGCCTTTTCGAATTGATCCAGCGCTTCGTCGAACTCTCCGCGTCCGAAATGGATCGCACCCAGGTTTAGATAACAGTCAACGTAGTCCGGGTCCAGCGAGACTGCCATCGAGTAGAACCTGATCGCCGCTTCGGGATCCCCATCCTGGGTCGCCTGAATACCTTGATTGTAGAATTCTTTAGCCTGGTTAGCTTTATCGAGTCCTTCTTCTTGTGCTATCACGGAGGCCGTGCTTGCCAACATTCCGAGCAATACAAAACAGAAAACCATCAGAAAGTTCACTTTCATAACTCGTATCATCGCGAATATCTCCTTTTGACCCGTTCTTGTGTCAAATATGTTACACCGAGCACCTGTCAATCGACTCAGCTCTTTTACAATGATTTCCGGTGTTTTTCGAGAGCTTTTTTCACATCCGGATGTTTCAGCGCCAGTATTCTGGCGGCCAGAACAGCGGCGTTCTTTGCGCCCGGCGCACCTATAGCTACCGTCGCAACCGGAATACCCGGTGGCATCTGGACTATAGCTAATAGAGAATCCAATCCCCCTAAAGCCGCAGGAAGGGGAACTCCAATCACCGGCAGATTCGTATGTGCGGCCACTGCTCCGGGAAGAGCAGCAGCGAGGCCGGCCATAGCAATCACGACCTCAAAACCGTTCCCTTCTGCTTCGGCAGAAAGTTTCGCCGTCCTCTCAGGATGACGGTGAGCCGAAGATATTTCGATTACACTGTCGATATCCAGCGCCTTCAGTTGATCGTTGCATTTCTGTGCGTACTCCTCGTCAGACTTGGAGCCTGTGATAATAAGAACCTTGCTCATGTTCGTTCCTTGTCTTGCCGTTCGAGAACTCGAAATCCAATATCTCTGCGGTATGTGACGCCCTTGAACTTTATCCTTTTCGGAAGGTTATAGGCCTTGCCAAGGGCACTTTTGAGGTTCTGATCCATGCCCATGACACCGAGAACTCTTCCACCGGAAGTGACCAGTTCGTTCCCATTACGACGAGTCCCCGCGTGGAATACATAGCAACCCTGGCTGCGGGAATTCTTCAGGCCGGAGATTCTGTGTCCGGTAGTGTATTTACCGGGATAACCCTTTGAAGCCATTATTACACACGCTGCGGTACCCTTGCGCCACTCGAGCTTTGGTTGGCCAGCCAGGCGACCATTGGCAACCGCTCTCATTATTTCGAGGAGGTCTGACTTAAGAAGGGGCAATACTGCCTGAGTCTCGGGATCTCCGAATCGGCAATTATATTCCAACACTTTCGGGCCATCTTTTGTCAGCATAATCCCGGCGTATATCACTCCTTGGTAGGGAGTGTTGTCGTTTCTCAGACCTGCAAGGGTAGGTCGTAGGATGGACTCGTTGATCTTATCCATGATCTCACTGGTGATGAATCCAGCGGGGCAGAAAGCACCCATGCCACCGGTATTAGGGCCTTTATCACCCTCCAACGCTTGCTTGTGATCCTGGCTCGGCAGCAACGGGACAATCGTTTTGCCATCTGTTAAAGCCATCACCGAGACCTCCTGTCCCTGGAGACATGATTCGATGATGATTCGTTTCCCTGCTTTGCCGAATTTTCTTCTCTCAAATACATCTTCAATAGCGCGACAGGCGTCATTGAAGTTTTTGACAATCATGACTCCCTTGCCGGCAGCCAGACCATCGGCTTTTACTACCACCGGATACTCGACACCTTTTACGAACCCGATAGCGTCGGTTTGGTTATCGAAAGCCACGAACGGTGCTGTTGGTATGCGGTATTTCTGCATGAATTCTTTGGCGAAAACCTTGCTGCTTTCCAGCCGGGCAGCCCGTTTTTCGGGGCCAAAGATCTTCAACTTCCGCCGACGGAACTCATCGGCAATCCCCAGTGCCAGCGGTTGTTCCGGGCCGACGATGGTAAGATTGATCTTATTTCGAGTGGCGAAATTTGCCAGTCCCTTGACGTTATCCGCCTTCAGGTTGATACACTTGGCCGCACGTGTCATGCCACCGTTGCCGGGAGCGCAGTATATCTTCTGAATCTTCTTTGACTGTTTGAGCTTCCAGACCAGCGTATGTTCACGCCCACCGGAGCCAACTATCAGTACTTTCATAAGTTGCTGTGTCACCTAACTCAAGTTTGCATCTATATACATGAAACCGGTCGAAATTCAACCGTTTTTTGGTACTTCAACTGCGCTAGTTTTGAGTGGAATCCAAGGATCTGGACGGAGAGAGCGTTAGTGGGGTAATCAAACTTCGTGAGCAGCGGCAAAGTTTCGTCAGTATCCTTCGATTCCCACTGGACATAAGCTGTTGACAAGTCGTCTTTAGAATGTGTATCTTGGCAACTTGCATGAGGTGTTGAGACAGTGCCGGGCCGAGAAGGACCCGGCTACAGAGAATGCAATTGGTTTCAATTATCAAAGGATGCGGTAATGAATAGGCTTTCAATTCTTCTTGCTGTTGTCTTGTTGTTGGCATTCAGCGTCAATGTTGTGGCTCAGGATGATGAGGAATACGAAGAAAAGGATTTCCTTGAGATCGCGCTGTTTGGCGGCGGTACTTTTCCCATGGGAGGAATAACCGATTGGACTACTAAGGGTCCAGGGGAAGTGGTAGTGCTGGCTGGGGCAAAGGCCGGTCCCAACTTCGGTTTCGATATTGGTCATTTCCTAACGACTAACCTCGTACTCGGGTTGAATTTTACATATTCTCACCTTGGTATCGACTCCGACAATGAACTAATAACACAGCGGCACCATCGTTTTTACAACACTTCCCTCTACTTGAAGTACTACTTCTTTGGCGAGTCAGATTTCGTGCCCTACGTCAGGGCAAACGCCGGAGTCGATATTATGAAGTTCACGACCGAGGTATTTGATACTAACCACGAGTCACCGTGGGAGTACCGCGAGCAATCCTACGATCCCGCATTTGGTGTCGGTGTTGGTGCCGGACTGTTTCGCTACATCCATGATTATGGTGGACTGTATGTCGAAGCCAATTTCCACAATAGCTTCACCAGTGGTTCCAATGCTACCTACGAAGGTCTTGATTACGATTTCAAAGAGAACGCGACAAGTATCGGAATACAGGCCGGTGTCAAGGTATTCTTTGGCTCAGACTGATGTGACGATTCTTATAGCACAGACTTGGCCTGCCGCTCCCGGCAGGCCTTTTTTGTTGTCCGATCATCACCCATTCTCTACGTTAGCGGTATGAGTAATACCCGATTGCTTCTCGTTGATGACGAGGCACCACAGCGACAGCTTCTGTCGGGGTTTCTTGCTAAGAACGGCTTCGATGTTTCCGAGGCGGCAAGTGCCGAAACAGCGTTGGATATGTACCACTCGGTGTTTGCTCCTATCGCCCTGGTCGATATGAAAATGCCCGGTATGAGTGGCGTGGAGCTGCTGCAGAGGCTCAAGGAGATCAACCCGTTCATCCAGGTAATAGTCCTGACCGCATTCGGCTCCGTTGAGTCCGCCGTCAATGCCATGCGCCTTGGAGCCTATGACTATCTGACAAAACCCGTGGAAGATCTCAACGAATTGACGCTCAAACTGCAGAAAGCTGCTGCTCAGAATCGGCTCGTCGTGGACAATGTGGTGATGAGTGAACGACTGGATGAAGTTTTCCATTCATCTGAGATAATCGGAAAGTCGCCATCCATTCAGAAAGTCCGGCAGATGATCTCCCTGGTAGCCCCTAAGGATGCCACCGTGCTGATTTCCGGACCTTCCGGGACCGGCAAGGAACTCGTGGCTCGAGCTATCCACGCCCTTTCACCCCGTGCGGATCGACGACTGGTTGCCATCAACTGTGCGGCTTTTCCTGAAACCCTGCTTGAGTCGGAATTATTTGGATACGAGAAAGGTGCTTTCACCGGAGCGGACAAGGCTAAGCAGGGTCGTTTTGAGCTTGCCGACGGGGGTACGCTTTTTCTCGACGAAATCGGCGAGATGCCCCTCCCCATGCAAGTAAAACTGTTGCGAGTTCTCGAAGAGCGTTGTATTGAACGACTTGGATCGGTCAGAGAGATCCCTCTGGATATCAGGATTCTCGCTGCGACTAATCGTGATTTGAAGAAGATGATTGCGGAAGGTGGATTCCGCGAGGATCTGTACTACCGTCTCAATGTGATCGAGTTAAATCTACCGCCCCTGGCTGAGCGTCCCGGAGATGTTTTGCTGCTGGCCGAGAAGTTTATGGAAAATTACAGCAGAAAGATCGGTAAGAAAGTCCGTGGACTCAGCAGCGACGCGGCTGCAAGGCTGGCGGCTTATGCATGGCCGGGGAACGTCCGGGAGTTGGAAAACATCATTGAGCGCGCGATAATTCTTACAAGCTCGGATTGTCTGACCGCGGAAGATCTGGCGGGGTTGTCCACCCCGGTTCCTTCCGCTGAGCCCGGCACAATCATGCCCCTCTCTGAAATAGAGAAACAACACATCCATTTATGTCTGCACCTGCTTGACTGGAACATCGGCCTGACCGCCGAAAAGCTGGGTATTCACCGCAATACGCTTCGTTCCAAAATCAAAGAATACGAGCTTTCGCAAGACAGCTAAGTGTTCACGCTTTTTGTGCATCCAAGCCGGAGGATGCACAAGTTTTGTGCGTCACATTGCTCCCTACGTAACAGCGATTAGTCTAACTCGGTGGTAGTCAAGTCGTTACGAATTCCGGCACGGCTATTGTATTACAATAGCCTGAACTGAGAGTGGATTACAAGGAGAGACTACTATCATGAGTTCAAAAGTACTGACATTATTGGTGATTATCCTGGCCGCTTTCTTGATCGGCTGCGATGACTGCAATGACTACATTCTCGTCGAAGATACAACACCGGCAACGCCGCAGAATGTCCGCAGTGTTACGGGAGATAGAGTAGTTTGGGTCTATTGGAACGGTATCTATGAACATGATGTGCAACTCTATATCGTTTATCGTTCTCCTCAGGCAACTACCGGCTACGTAGAAGTAGGCCGGGTAGCTGCCGTTGCTAACCAGAATCTTGATCTGCTGATCTACGAGTTCGCCGATGGCGCTGTGGCTAACGGTTCTACCTACTGGTACGCGGTGACGTCGGTGGACCACGCCGGTCAGGAATCGGACCTGTCAGCCGAAAATGTTTTTGACACCCCAAGACCGGAAGGTATTACTTCGCTTTACCCGACGGACCTCAATCCGACGCTGGCAGGATTCTATCTTGCAGGTGGTTTTCGCCTTTCATCCAGCAGTCCCAACGCCGATATCTGGATGGATCGCGACCTTGACGACATTTACTACTTGAATGTGGGCAACGAAGCTACCGACATTCAGGATCTCGGGTACACTTCCAATTTCGACGAGATTTCTTACGCTCCGGAACTCGGGTGGTCGGAGCTTGGCTATATCGAGATCATACTTGGTCATACCTATGTCATCTGGACTGATGACTATCACTTTGCCAAGATGCGGGCGGTTTCGTTCGATGCGGAGGGTACAATTACTTTCCAGTGGGCCTGGCAGAGCGACCAGAGTAACGGTGAGCTGTGTCCCGGGTACGAGAAACCCGCTCATGTCCCCGGGTATGTTAAGTACGACGACTATGACGACTAACGAGTGCTATAATAGCACTAAGGAGTGATGATATGTTTACCAGAGCGTTTCGAATAAGTATTGCCGCCGCGATTTTGATCGTGGCACTGGCTTCGCTGGGACCGGCGCAGTCAATAGATCGCGACTACGGCGACTACAATCGTGCCAAAGTCGATCGGTATCTCGATGTAGAGATCTGGACGGATCGGTACGACGGTGAGTACTACGAGGGCGATAACATTGTTATCCAATTCCGTGTAAACCGTGACGCTTTTGTGGTGATCTACTCAATCGACACTCGCGGGCGCGTCAACCTTCTCTATCCTGAAGACGAAGGAACCGACAACTTCGTCTATGGTGGCGTGACCAACAGCCTGCCCGGTCCCGATGATCGTTACGATCTGACAGTTTCCGGACCGGAGGGTTTTGAGAACATTCAGATCATTGCCTCGCGGGAGCGTTTCCCCATTCCGGACTGGTACCGTAACTCCGGTCTCATTTGCGAATGGGATGATCGTATGGAATTCATGGATGATCTCAACGAAGCTCACTTCGTGCGCTATGGAGGCCAGCGTTTCGCTTATGATCGAGCGGCGATCTACGTGAACGAATGGGAGGAGGATTACTATCGTCCGGTCTACTGGCCCCGCTATAATAGCTGGACCGTCTACGGCAACTGCTATATCGACTACCCCTGGGGTTCTACGGTATATGTCAACGGTATCTACTGGGGATGTGCCCCTCTGTACGTGCCGCGAATTGCTATCGGCTGGCACACAGTTACGATTTACGACTACCGCGGATGGTGCTGGGAATCAGATTTCCACGTGAGTCGGTATAACACGGTTGTGTTCAATCATACGATTATTAATACAAGTTCCGGCACGAAATCGAAGTACAAGGAAGTCCGTGCGGTAGGTTACAGGGATCCGGTCAAGCACGGCTATCCCAACTATAAAGTGGCCAAGAAAGCGACCAGTAAGGCCTCAGTCTCCGGCAAGCTGAGCCGTACGGGATCAGGCGCATCTTCGAAGACTGTAGCCTCAAACTTCAAATCGCCACCCAAGAAATATGTTCGCGGGTCAGCCGAACTGGTCAAGACGGATCGAGGATACGAAACCGACGCATCATCAGCGACCTTTGTTACCAAGAAGCGTTCGAGCAAAATCGGTTCCACTCAGCGCAGTCAGAACAAAACGAGCGCTACGAACAGTACCAGATCTTCCCAGAAGGGCAAGTCCGGTTCGTATCAGAAGAGTGATGCCAATGACAACTCTAATCGCGGTTCGACTGGTGGTTCATACGATCGATCGTCCGGGAAAAGCAGCAAACAGAAGTCGGAGTCATCGGATTACTACCAGAAGAAGAGTAGTTCGAAGAGTTCAGGCCGAAGCACCAAAGCCACCTCAAAATCAACTAATCGCGATAAGGGCGAATCCTCAAAGCGCATAAAACAGTCCTCCGACAAACGGGATCGCGGAAGCAGCCGAGAGAAGAGCGTCGCCCCTAAATCGAGAAACTCAGAGAGGAAGTCGTCCGGCAAGGTGAAACAGGAATCAAAGAAATCACCGACCCCAAAATCGCAGGCGCCGAAAGTGAAATCTGCACCCAAGCAAGCACCCGAAAAGAAAGCTGCTCCCACGAATGAGAAGAAAACCTCCGGTGTGAGCAAAAAGAAAGGTCGCAGATAGGAAGCAGAAGCAATAGGAACCCGTGAGAACAAACTTGTTGGCGGTTCTCATCGTTGATATGTTAGGGATAGATTATGAGTAGGTTGATTATATATTTGATCTGTGTTCTTTTCTCGTTTGTAGCCTGCGGAGGTGTACAGGCGGTAGAGAAGAAGAAGAAAGACAGCACCAAGACCACAAAGACAATCAAGAAGAAACCGACCAAACCTGCTCCGTCCACGCCCAAGAAAACCCCTTCAAAGAAGAAATACGATACCTTCATCGACAAGAACAAGAACGGTATTGATGACCGCCAGGAAAAGTTTATCAAGAAGAAGAAGTCTTCCACAAAAAAGAAAACGCCGACGATTCCAAAGAAACCATAGCAGAACGAGCAAGAAATCCTGCAACAGACTTTCAAACCGCCCGATTCGGGCGGTTTTTCTTTGGGATTGGCGCTAAAGTTATCATTTAGACTTGACGAATTGACTATAATGTATTACATATTGTCTATCCTGTCATGCGTGACTGCCATAATGGCAGTCATTTGAAAGTGATTTAGCTGATGGCGTTTGAAAACTTATCAGAACGAGAAAAGCAGATTCTTGCCAATCTGATCAACCACTATATAGGTACGGCTGATCCGGTCGGTTCAAGAGTGATCGCCAATAAGTTCAAGATGGGGCTGTCTTCGGCAACAATCAGAAACACGCTTCAGGATCTCGAGGAGCTTGGTCTGGTAGAACAACCGCATACATCTGCAGGGCGCGTGCCCACAGACATTGGTTATAGAGTCTACGTGGATTGTTTGCTTAGACCTGACATGCTCTCTGAAGATGAGAAGAAGTATATCAAGCAGGGAATCCTCAAAGAGGGTAAGGGTGTCAGGGAGGTCCTTGGTCAGACAGCAAAACTGTTGGGCGAGGTTACCAGTCAGTTAGGAATCAGTATCGCGCCACGATTCGAAGTTGGCATACTGAAAGACATCAGACTTATTTCAGTGGCCGAAGGTCGCCTGATGGTGATTGTCATAGTGCGCTCAGGTCTGGCTCGATCTCTGATTCTGGAAGTTGAGGCGGCAATCTCTGTCGATGTTATTCAGGAAGTTGAGGCTTACCTGAACGAGCGGCTTCGCGGCCTGTCTCTTTCTGAGATCAGGGACACGATATCAAAGCGTCTGGCTGATGTTTCAGGCAAAGCCCGACTGATCAAGCTGGTGATTGACTCCAAGGACAAGATATGGGCGGAAGATCGTGGCGATGATCTGCTCATCTCCGGTAAGGAGAACCTTCTGGTTATGCCGGAGTTCGCCAGTCATGAGAAACTCCTTGCGATGTTGCGAGTTCTGGATGACGGCAAGGTTCTTTCGGATTTTCTGGACCAAGTTCAGGACGAGAATTTGATAATAACAATCGGGCGCGAAAGCGCGGTTAGCGAAATCATAAACTGTTCGTTGGTGACGGCATCTTACCGTGTTGGCAAGATACATGGCACGGTCGGGATCATTGGCCCGACACGACTTCCGTACAATAAGGCGGTTTCAATTGTGCAGTACACAG
>QNAF01000085.1 GCA_003641405.1 Candidatus Zixiibacteriota bacterium
CTCATAATGCTGTGGGTGCAGCATGAGTTGAGTTATGACCAATTCCACGAAAACGCTCCCAACATCTATCGAGTCTACCGATATCGGCTTGCTGGAGAATGCTCACAGGTCACACCGCCCGGAATGGCGCCCGCCCTCCAGGAGCAGATTCCGGGTATAGTTGCGGCCACAAGATACCGTGGAGTGGGTGACCGCATGGTTAGCAACGGAGAGCAGAGCTTCTCGGGGAATCGCTTCAAACTCGTTGATCCGGAGTTCTTTGATGTCTTCTCATTTCCTTTTGTCAAAGGCGACCCTGCCACGGCTCTTGATGATCCTTACGCTATCGTCATCACCGAGAAACTTGCAGCCCGGTGTTTCGGTAATGAGGAGCCTATCGGGAAAACCCTGCGAGTCGAAAACACATTCGATATGCACGTAACTGGCGTCATAGGCAACGTCCCGGACGCATCGCGTTTCAGTTTCGATCTTCTGGCCTCCAGCGAGCACTTGGCCGAGATGTGGGGTGAGGACCTTAGTCAGTGGAAATCCAGTTCGTACAGGACGTACGTTCTGACGCATGAGGACGCTGACATTGCCGGCATCTGCGCTAAGATCACGGCCCTTTACAATGAGCGTGTACCCGATAATCCGGTAACATGCGGTCTTCAGCCGCTCACAGATATCCACTTGTATGGACCTTCCGGGGATGCCCGCGCGGCAGTGTACGTATATATCTTTTCGGCCATAGCAGTGGTAGTTCTGGCAATCGCTTGCATCAATTTTGTCAATCTCACTACGGCCAGAGGGGCCAAGAGAGCCCGCGAAGTCGGAATCAGGAAAGTAGTTGGTGCGAATAGATGGAGCCTGGTCAGGCAGTTCCTCGGAGAATCAGTACTGCTGTCGGTAGCAGCCTTCGTTGGGGCGGTGGGACTTGTTGAACTGGCATCTCCCGCTTTCAGTCAGTTGTCCGGAGTGCAGTTATCGCTCGACTTTTTCAACAACATCCCTTTCATGCTCGCAGCCGCAGGTACGGCACTGATCGTTGGGATGCTCGCCGGAGTCTTTCCCGCTTTCATTTTGTCAGCCCACCGACCTGCAATAGCATTGAGAGGGGCACATACAACCGGTGGCGGCACTAAATCAACTCTCCGCCGAGGTCTGGTGCTGCTTCAATTTGCGCTTTCCATCCTGTTGATCATCGGGACGGTTACGATCTACGGACAAATCGACTACATGAGAAACGCTGATCTGGGTTACGACAAGGATCATATCATCTGTCTGAAAACCACTGAAGACCACATTATGAGTGTTGCCCCGGCGTTTGAAGAACTGATGTCACACGCCCACATTGAGTCAGCCACGATATGCGGAAATCTGCCGGGAAAACTGGAGTCGAACACGAACAGGATCACCTGGGAAGGCCAGAGACCGGACGAAGACATATCTATGGAGATCATCTATGCCAGCTACGGCTTCCAGGAAACATTTGGACTTGAGATGGTACAGGGTCGGTACTACTCTCATGAATTCCAGACAGACCTTGAGAGTGGCTTTGTTGTCAATGAAGCTGCAGTACGTGCTATGGGGTTCACAAACGTGACTGCAATCGGTAAGCAGTTTTCCCTGTACGATAAGTCCGGCCAGATTGTCGGTGTCGTGAAGGATTTCCATTCCCGGTCGCTGCACAACAAGATCGATCCCCTGATACTTCAACTCAGCCCTTACTGGAACGATAATCTTGTTTTCCGGCTCAATCCTGTCGATGTACCGGCCACGCTGGCCTTCATGGAATCGGTTTGGAAAAAGTATGCGCCCGATTACCCATTCGAGTACAAGTTCTTCGATGAAACCCTCGACGCACTCTACAAAGCTGAACAACGCATGGGCAAGGTAATCGGATGCCTAGCGGGGCTGGCGATTTTCGTTTCTTGCCTTGGTCTTCTGGGATTGGCGTCTTTCATGGCCGAGCAACGCACCAAGGAGATTGGTGTGCGCAAAGTCCTTGGGGCTACAGTTGCCGGTATTGTCCGTCTGCTATCGAAAGAGTTTGTTATTCTGGTAGTGATTGCCAATGCGATCGCCTGGCCCGTCGCCTGGTTTGCTCTCGACTGGTGGCTGGAAGGTTTCGTTTACCGTACTCAAATTGGTTGGGAAGCATTTGTGTTTGCCGCAGTAGGCGCGCTTGCGCTGGCAATCCTTACGGTGAGTTTCCAGGCAATCAAAGCCGCCCTCGCCAACCCGGTGGAGGCGTTGAAGTATGAGTAATACTGGCTGAGAACTACTTGGCCGGAGAATACTCTGTTTCGGATACAGTTGGTTCTGCCTCAACGGTTCGCATTCTTGGTTGTCCAAGGAACCATTGAAGCCAGCGGCGGACATCACTGCGTTTTATCTCCGTGCGTAGTACTTTCATCCTCTGCTCTCTCTCGGCAGGATCGGCGGAATATGCAGCATAGATAGCATCGGCGGTGCCGTCGATATCGTACGGATTGACAATTACCGCTCCCTTTGCCAATTGTTGCGCCGCACCAGCAAACTCAGACAGAATCAGCGCCCCCTGGTTGTCTACCTGGGCCGCACAGTATTCTTTGGCCACCAGGTTCATTCCGTCCCGTAAAGGTGTGATCAACGCGATATCACACGCCCGATAGTGACCGAGCAACTGCACTCTGTCCAGTTCACGGAACTGGTAATGAATCGGAATCCAGCCGTGACGAGAGAAACGAGCATTGATGCGACCGGCCAAAGCATCCAACTCAAACTTGAGATTCTTGTACTCTGAGACATTGAGTCTGCTGGGGACCACTATCTGAATCAGCGACATGTTACCGACCAGATCCTGGTATTTCTCAAGAGCACGTTCAAAGGCGAGAAAGCGCTCCGGAATACCCTTGGTGTAGTCGAGTCGATCCAAACCCAGTGCCAATTTGTGACTCTTTGAGTTTTCGCGCAGAAACCAGCTGGCCTCATCAACGCGGGGGTCAGTGGCACCTTCTGCAAATTCCTTGAAATCGATTGAGATAGGGTAATCGCCCACCTTGACATCACGTCCCCGGTGCCGGATCACGGAACGCCGTCGGTAGGATTTCCGCCGTGACTCGGGAGCATACCATTTCACACACTGGATGAAATTCCGACGGTCCCGCGCAGTCTGGAAACCGAGATGATCGAACTCCAGAAGGGCTTCGAGCAATTCATGACTGACAGGTAATCTCCGGAACAGATCGGGAGACGGAAACGGAATGTGCAAAAAGAAATTCAATTGCTGATCAAAACCCAACTCCCGAAGAAACCGTGCGACCAGTATCAATTGGTAATCATGAATCCATACAAAGCTGTCTGAGTCCACTTCCGCAGCCGTCACTTCCGCGAACCGCTGATTGACCTCGACATACGTCAGCCAGTTTTCAGTGTCGAACGAGAAATGTCCAAGCAGATCATGAAACAGAGGCCAGAGACTCTTGTTGGCGAATCCACTATAATAGCGACTCATCTCATCTGAAGTCAGCATGACTGGTTTCAGTTCATAACCGCAATCAGGAAGACCAGAAAGCAGTTCCTCAGCCGGCGCTTCAGGAGGACATCCCGGCCAGCCGATCCATAGCCCTCTGGACTGACGCATAGTCGGATCCAGCGCCGTTACCAGACCGCCGGGGCTGGGTTTGATCTTCCACGTATCTTCGGATTTGTAGATCGCAACCGGTAGCCGATTCGATACAACTACAAACCGCTTGCTTGACTGAGACATAGTATTCCTACGGTGTGATTTTCGGGCTTGTTCGCCGCCCATCATCACACCTACTACATAGCACCTGGCGACTGGGATAGCAACAACAATAGGGTAGCACCGAAAAGTCACACAAACCGCCGTGCTACACTGTCTCCTTGAGTTGCTACGCCTGTCACCCTGAGCTTGTCGAAGGGTGAAGCCGCCAAACAACGCACCATGCTTCGACAAGCTCAGCATGACAGAGAACGGGCAGATTCTGCTGTGAGCCTGTGGCCGCTCTGTAGGTCAGAACACTAGCGACTCTCGTGTCCGGCAGATGTTCACATCTGCCGGATGGCACAGTACCTGTGCTATTTCGCAAGCCATGTAGGTTGGAACCAACCACTCCGAGAGTGCCCGTGGTTCCGACAATTTATTTCACAAGAATGCATTCTCTAGGGTACAAGTTGATTAAGTCAGGCTTGACTATGGCCTGCTGAATCCCAATCATTCGATCCAACGTATAGACGATTTGACTCACTGTCCCGGAGGTTTGAAAGCTGACCCACAAGACTGACCATAAGTTTGTTTCGCAAGCAGGCGTGTACTTTGGTGTATCGACGGTCCTGCTGGTTGCATTCTTCCAACTCTGGCGACTGATCGTGTTGGTTGCTTCTGGCGATTTAGCAGGGTCGGTGCCTGCAGGAGTATTAGTGCAGTCGTTCCTTGTGGGGATGCGGTTCGATATTGCCATAGCATGTTATATAGCGTTGCCGATAACGGCGCTGGGGTTGTTTCCGTTTGTGGACATTGTTCGCAATTGTGTAACGCGTTGGACTAGTTTCACATTGTTGATCGCACTGGGTGCGATAGCGTTTTTCGTACACCTCGTTGATATTGAGTTTTTCCGCTTTTTCAATTCTCGTCTTAATGGCACGGCTCTGCTCTGGAGTGACAGTCCGGATTTTGCACTGGGTATGATCTGGGAAACATACCCGGTTATCAGGTACCTGTTGCTGTATGTCGCAGTGTTATGCCTCTTTGCTATTCTCGTGTTCCTGCTGCAGCGCCGATTGATAGTGCGTGGTGGTCGTTCACCGGTCCCGACAAACACTGTCTGGCTGGTGGGGTTACTGGCGCTGTTTGTACTGGGTGCCCGTGGGCGGATCGAAGAGAAATCGCCACTTCGCTGGGGTATGGCCTTTTTCAGCACGTACGAATTTGCCAACCAATTGGCGCTCAATCCTGTTTTTACTCTTGTGCGTGATATTGTCTACGACGTTGGCAGCCGTGAGCAGGTGGAGGAGTTGCTGGCCGGTATTTACGATCCGGAAGCTGAGACAATCACGAGACGTCTGCTCGGAAGACCGAATATGCCCACGGGCGATCAGGACGAAAGGATTGTCAGCCGTGTCCAATTCGACAGCACTGCGCACGACCCGCCAAGCGTGGTTCTGATAATAATGGAGAGTTTTGGATCAATCCGAATTGGTGCGCTCGGTGGTGGTTCACCGTATGATTTGTCGCCGTGCTTTGATTCGCTGGCTGAGCAGGGAATCTTGTTCTCGAACATCTACTCCACCGGAATGCACACCTACACCGGGATCGTCTCGACGTTGTACGGTTATCCGCCGGGGTTCGGTAAACTGTTGATGAAACAGGCTGCCGGAAGGGCGGAGCTATGGGGGTTGCCGCATATTCTTAACGAGAAAGACTATCGCACGCTGTTTTTTACAACGCACGATCCGCACTTTGATAATATGCAGGGTTTTCTGATGGCGAACGGTTTCGAGAGAATGTACTCGATGTTTGACTATGGCGAGGAGGAAAAGCTGAGCACGCTTGGTGTGCCGGATCATATCATGTTTGATAATGCTCTCGAGACGCTTCGCAGTTATTCCGGCGAGAGGTTCTTCGCCACCTGTCTTACAGGATCGAATCACGGTCCCTGGATAATTCCCGATGCTCCCTTTGACAGGGTCCCCAAAACAGATCCAAAACATAGTGAACTGGACGCATTCAAGTATTCGGACTGGGCGCTGGGGAGATTTGTTCGTCAACTGGAAAACGACTCTTTGTTTGAGAACACACTGGTTGTTGTCACTGCCGACAATGGGCTGCTGGATCATCCGGTGACGGATATTGACCTTTCGCAATTCCGGATTCCGCTGCTTCTCTACTGGATCGGGGACGGTGGTCCGGAACCAGAGCGGGTAGATCGGCTGGGCAGCCAACTTGATATCGAAGCGACGGTCATGGGACGGCTGCGGCTCGACTATGACAACTACACGTTTGGGAATGATCTTCTTGACTCCGTTGCTAATTGTACGCCGCTGGCTCATTTTTCGGAATGGTACAAGATCGGGTATGTCGAAGAGGACTACCTTGCGGTAGCACGCCTTGAAAATAGGAACTCACTCTACAGGTTCTCGGAACCCGCTGTCGATCTGGCAGATTCACTGAGCGAGACAACATCTGAATACGTTCGCAGAGCGCAGGCAATTTACCAGAGTGCCTACCACAACCTTCAGCGCCCGATTCTACGTGACAAGCGAGCGGAACAATGATATTCTATGTATGGATATGAAAGTTACGATAGCACAACTCAACCCGATTGTCGGCGACGTTCTTGGCAATGTCGAAAAACTCAAGAAGGTGTTCCGCGCTGAACACACCAGGAGCGATCTGATAGTGGCGCCGGAGCTATTCGTGTGCGGTTACCCGCCGCGTGATCTTCTGAAGCGACCGGCATTTCTCGACCAGGTTGATGCTGCGGCGGAAGAACTGAAGCGTTTCACTGCTGAGTATCCTGAGATCGGACTGGTTGTTGGTTTTCCCGTCAGACCATCAACTGATAACGACGGGCGCTTGTTTAACGCTGCCGTCTTGATGTACGGGGGAGAAGTGGTTTTCCGTCAGGCGAAATCACTCTTGCCCACGTACGATGTTTTCGACGAGACCAGGTACTTCGAGGTTGCTGAGTCAGTCAGTGTCATTGATTTCAAGGGCATGAAACTGGGCTTGAACGTATGTGAAGACGCCTGGAGTAATCGTGGAACATGGGTCAGTCCCGCGTACGATCTTGATCCGGTCAAAGCGCAGGTTGATGCCGGAGCCGATTTGCTTATCAATATTTCGGCGTCACCTTTCAAGGTCGGCAAGGATGAGATTCGTTTCCGCTTGATTCAGGGCCATGCTCAACGGCACGGAAAGCCGTTCGTATATGTGAACCAGGTCGGTGGCAATGACGAATTGATATTCGACGGCTGCAGCCTTGCGTTTGATGCCGACGGAAAACTCATCGCGGCGTTGCCTTCGTTTAAGGAACAGGTTGTAACACTCGACTTGTCGAGCAAAGGTACGGAAAATTACCATCCGCTTGATGCGGTGGCTTCGGTGCACGATGCGCTGGTACTTGGTGTTCGCGATTACGTGCGCAAGTGTGGTTTTGAGCGGGTGATCGTGGGATTGTCCGGTGGTATTGACTCCGCCTTGACGGTGGCATTAGCTGCGACTGCTCTTGGCGGTAAGAACGTGCGTGCTATCACCATGCCGTCCGTTTTCTCGGCTGCCGAAAGCGCCGAACTCTCACATCGGCTGGCGAACAATCTTGGCTGTATCTGTGACGAGATTTCGATTGGGGATATTTACGAAGCTTACAAAAAGACACTTGGCGCCAAACTTGAGATAGGATCCGGCGTGGACGTGACGCTTGAGAATCTACAAGCGAGAATTCGCGGCAATATTCTCATGGCGCACTCCAACAAGTTTGGATCGCTGCTTCTGGCGACTGGCAACAAGAGTGAACTGGCGACCGGCTATTGTACGCTCTATGGAGACATGGCCGGTGGGTTGGCGGTACTGTCGGATGTACCCAAAACAATGGTCTACGAGTTGGCCGAATACATCAACCGTGAGCGAGAGATTATCCCTCGCCGAATAATTGACCGGCCACCGACTGCAGAGTTGCGTCCCAACCAAAAGGACCAGGACAGCTTGCCGCCGTATGATGTTCTTGATCGCGTATTGCAGCTATACATCGAAGAAGAAACCCCGCTGGCGACAATGCTGAATATGGATATTGACCCGCAGGTTGTTCGCTGGGTGGTACGCACGGTTAATCGCAATGAGTACAAGAGGCGTCAGGTTGCACCCGGTTTGAAAGTGACATCCAAAGCATTTGGTGTGGGACGTCGCATGCCGATAGCGGCCAGGTACGAGTTGTAATCCAAATGCAATACGTCTACTGAGCACAGGTGTCAGGTTGCAAGCAACCTGACCTACAAGACCTTCGCGCGAATGTCAGGACCGCAAGGGTCCTGACCTACAGATATTGTGGTCGGCAGACGTCCCCGTCTGCCGACGCTGATAATCATCTCAACTACATCTGGAACATGTACTGCAGTTTCATAAAGAACTGGCGGTTGGTCAAGCGATACGACATATTTTCGTGACCGTATTCGTCTGTTTCCGGTAGGTCGAAGTAGTTGTACGATGTTCCCATATAGAAAATGGAGAACGGGTTTATGCGGTATGTCAGAAGAGGATCAACTGTCCACGTATCACTGCCATATGCGCCACCCCCTAACATTGTGTAGTTTTCAAACCGATCCTGATATTGAACCACCAACCTTAGCGAGAGTTGACGAGTGATCTGGTATCCAAGACGAGTGCGGTATACGAGTTGGTTATACAATCTGGCACCAACCGGATCATCAAGGCTGTTTGATCTGGCATAGTCGACCTCCTGTTCGAGCAGGATTCTGTCAAGCGGTTTGAAATCGGTCGAGAACCCGGTGTAAAGGGTTTTATCTCTAAGCACATGATTTCTTGCAATGGTATGTCCGTAGTTGACATAACCAGAGAATGCCATCAGGTCGCCAATTCTGAAGTCACAGTTAAGAAGGTAGGTCCAGATGTTGTCAAACTGTACATCCGAGAATTCCTCTGATGCCTTGACAAACTCAAAGTATGCCGAGGCTTGGGCGAACTTGAGTCGGGTCCAGGTACTCAGTGCTACGCGACTCCGCTTTATTCTATCGTTGAAATTCCAGACTCTGGCGGCTGAAATCTGTGGGTTGATGATTTCGAACAGGTCACTCTTGGGACGAAACATGTAGCCGCTATGAAAGGTGAAATCGCGGCGGTTGTTCTTGGGATCGAAGCCGTTGTCCGCTCTATACGTCGGGCTGACTTCCCAGTAGTTGATAGTGGCATTCAGATTTCTCGTGTTATAGCGCAAGACTCCTGTTCCACCATGCCCCCAGAACGATTCACCATCAAAGGCTGCAGTGTGATCTTTCCAGAACTTGTAATATCCGTCCGAATATGGATAGTCGTCCGGCTCTTGGGTGTGGCTCAGCACAGCCTGGTAGGAGAGATTGAGGCTGGGTGTAAACCTGATGAGCCCGTCGTGACTGATAATCGAACCAGAACCGCCGTCGTCTAGTCGTCGGTCGGTGGCAATCAGCCCAAAATGCGAACCATCTCGGAGATTGCGGCGGGCTCTAAGTATATTCGAGGTGCTCTTGCCAGTTTGGATATAATGGTCAGATTCCTCGAACGGAAGAATGATTATGGTGTGATCATCGCGGGCAAACAGGTAGCCAAAATCTAAGCTGCTTGTGCGGGCTGTGACTTTGGCCGCAATCTCCGGGTCATTGATCGTCCGGGTATAGAA
>QNAF01000086.1 GCA_003641405.1 Candidatus Zixiibacteriota bacterium
ATCGTCAACGCCGTCACTCGACCCTGGGCTACAAAAGCCCGATTGACTTCGAGCGACAGCAAGCACTATCTTCTTAACGTGTCCGTTTTATCGGGGGAAGATCAATTTGCTCCTCCTTCAATGTGTTAGACCTACACTGCAACATACCACGATTCGAGTTATGGCAAGTAAATTTACTTGATAAAATATGCTGACTCACTGCGGAAAAGTCAAGGCCGACGTACTGCAGTCTTGCGCCGCGGAACCACAATACCGTATGGTTTGGAGCAGCAATACTTCAATTAGCAGAAACTCAAGGGGATCACGCTCTGAGGTCTAGGGAAATCGGATGAAGGAAGTACGATCTGTGCCCGATCGGCCACCAGCGACAATTCAATACCGTTTCTTTCCTGGTCGCCGGGGGGGACGACCGACCGGGCACAGATCGTTAGTTATTTATTGAATCCAATAGCTTGCACGATACCTTTCGTTTGACCAGCTATGAAGTCTATGAAATCTGACCTGCGCCATTCGAATCCTAATTATTATCGGATATCCCGATTCATGCCCAAGGGGGTATAGTTGGGGTGGAATGGGGTGTATGTGGCACCCTAAACAAAACCTATCATACTGTGTCACAACGTGTTATGCGGGCGTCTATGCCACTAACATGGCCTTATTAGTCGTCTCTGCCACAACAACTTAGCTGAAAACGATGTTGCGTATTTGCTGGAAACCATGTAGTATTGTCAGTAGGCCGATACAGCTCTCGGCACTACACACAACGAGTGTGTGGATTGACTATTCAGAGGAACTCTGGTTGCTATGTGAAAATGCCTTGGCCATCACTGTGGCAGGTAATCACGCGGTTGATCGATTCCGATTGCGGCCCATATGTGCGGAGCACACCCGATCACAAGGACGCACGACATGACAGATTCAATCGACAAACCGGCACTGGAAGATAGTGCCGGACATCGTCAGCAAAGTAGCGAAGCGGACCGTGCCTCTAAGCTAAAGCGCTATGAGAACCTGGAGCGAATCAGCCAGGTGATTCGGAAGACAAACGATTACAAGCAAATGATGGAGGAGGTCCTCAACGCCATTCTGTCAATCTACGAGTGTGACCGAGCCTGGTTGTTGACTCCCTGCAATCCCGATGCTGCCTCCTGGTCAGTGCCAATGGAGTGTACCACTCCGGAGTATCCTGGTGTTCAATCTGAGAACCGGGAGATACCAATGACACCAAAGGCTGCTGCCATAATGCGGGAAGCTCTCCAAGCCGAGGGTACGCTTGTAAATAATCCAAACTCTGGCCAAACAGTATCCGACATTTCCCGGGAGTACTCGGTCAAATCTCAGATGCTTATAGCCATATACCCCAATGAGAGTGTACCTTGGATACTTGGTGTACACCAATGTACACACGAGCGGGTGTGGACAGAAGCAGAACGAGCACTTTTCAAGGGAATAGGGGTGCGAGTTGCCGATTCGCTTGGCAGTCTTCTGCTTTTGAGAGATCTGCGGAAAAGTGAGGAGATCCTTCACGAAGCTCAAAGAATCGCACGGATGGGCAACTGGACGCATGATCTCATTTCAGATACTGTCACTTGGTCTCCGGAGATGTTTCGGATTGCTGGTCTCCAGCCCCGAGAAGTAACGTGGGATCTCAAGCTCTCGCTGACTCATCCCGACGACCGAGAAATGTTTGCCAGAGCAATGGCAGAGTCAGAGGCAGGGAAGCAGGTGACAGAACTGGAATTCCGTGTACTGCGACCGGACGGAGAAACCCGGTACATTCATGACCGGTGGGAAAGTACCTACGATTCTACCGGCAAAGAGAGGTTTCGCGTTGGCATTTTTCAGGATGTAACCGAGCGCAGGCAGGCTCTGGAAGCGTTGGAAGAAAGCGAAAAACGATACCGAACGTTGCAGGAAAACGTACCCCTGGGAGTGTTTCGAGCTACCGTGGAAAAGGGGCTGATTTCCGTGAATGACGCCCTGGTGTGTATGTTTGGTTATGACACCTCAGAAGAACTGCTGGCTGTCCCAACGTCTGAACTCTACTGTGATTCTGAACGACGTGATGAACTAATGGAAATACTTGCGAGCCAAGAGCTGCTTACCGGTGTCGAGAGCGAGATGCGACAGAAAGACGGTTCTACATTTTGGATTTCTTCCAATTCCCGAGCAACGGTAGATGACAACCAGAATATCGTCTACTTTGACGGGATCATCGAGGACATCACGAACCGCAGGCAGGCAGAAGAGGCTTTGCAGAAAGCTCACGACGAGTTAGAGGAACGGGTGGTTGAGCGTACCGCTGAGCTGGCCGAGATCAACAAGCAGCTCGAAGTAGAACGGTGTGCCCTTCAGGAGAAAAATACGGCCCTGAAGGAAGTGCTTAACCAGATTGAGGATGGCAAGAAGCAGTTGAGTTCGCAGATCCAGACGAACATCACCAAGGTCGCTCTGCCTATACTGCAGCACCTGAAGAACAGGACCGACCCAGGGGGACAGCACTATCTAGAGCTTCTCAGAACCAGCCTCGAAGACATTTCTTCGCCACTGGTTAGCAGGCTTGAAACCAGGTTCTGGCAGTTGACACCGCGTGAAATCGAAGTCTGCAACATGATCAAAAACGGGATGACCTGCAAGAAGATCGCCACAACTCTCAACAACTCGGAGCAGACGGTTCTCAAACAACGAAAGCTGATACGCAGGAAGCTTGGCATTACCAACAAGAAGATCAATCTGGTTTCATATCTCAGAACGGTCGAGCACAACAGTCGTAGTTAGTCAAACTCATGTCGTGGGCCTGTTGATAAACCGTCCACATGCAGTGGCGTCAGACAGACACCGTCAAGACGCCAGACTTCAATCCATGAACAGGTATTGACGCCAACGATGGTCGGAGAAGCCGAGAGAGCATCGCGCTTCAGGATCCTGAGAGAATCTCCCGAATCTGGAACTCCACGTCGCAGCTAAGGAATGGTCTTGTGATCACTCCGTCAACTCCAGAGGCAAGCAGAAAGTCTCGATCTATCGAGTTGTCCTTGTCTACAATAAAGGCCACCCTGATATGTGGCTGAATGTCCTTCAAGCTGGCAACCAGTTCCAAGGGGTCCGAGCCCAGACTGAGGGGTTCCAATAGCACGAGGTCTACTTTCCGCGTCCGCGAAACTTTCAGTACCTCCGCACCCGTTTGAGCGACTTCCGCTAAATGTCCACAGCGATTTATCACACGGGTGAGAATCTGTTGGAAGATAAGGCCGGGATCCGTGATCAGGACCATCCGCCGCATCGCGGTCATCACGTCTCGAGTCCTGTCAAGGAGCATTTGGTCAGTCACTGGCAGGAGAAGAACATCCTTCGCCCCGGCGCGAATGACACTTCTCACTTGATTGGGGTCTATTCGTACCGTGAGCAGTATCACAGGTATTTCGCTGAATCTAAGGTTGGCTTGAAGAAAGCCCAAGATATCGATTCCACTCGCATCGTACAAATCTACTTCGCTGAGTATTACGTCCACAGCAAGCTTCGCCTGTAGAGTCAGACTGCGTCCTTAACTGTCAGAGCCAGGAAAACCTGCACATCACACTCTTCAAAGTCGGCCGCCAACTGATTCAGGATGGCCGTATTGCTATGTACTAGCAGGACTTTCATCCTCCCCCCTATCGTTGGAAGTTCAATCTGGACACTCGAAGAAGGAGTGTCTCCATTCCTATGATGCGCCGGTTCGTTCCACCCTGGTTCTTCGAACACGGTGGTGCTACCAGACAGGGTGCTGGATCATTCAAGCAGGTAATACAGGCGCTTGTATCACCTGTTGCTCTGTATCGGTTACCTATGCTCTTTGCTTTAGTATTATCATTCCCTTACTCAGCCTCTAACTGTTCGAATTCTGTACAACGCCAGGGATATTGTTTCTGTTCTCGCGGTTCATATCTTGCTGATACCCTCGAACAGATCCATAAGCCTAACGCCTCTCATCTGCTTGCGGAGGTCATTTTTGATCTCCTCTGCAACTCTGCAAACAACCGCTGTCAAGCGGCTGCTTCCGGAATCTCCAAGCAGAGGATTCGTCACTTCTAGAGGATTCGTCACTTCTACCGGTCCATCGACTATCTCGACCAAGCTTACGAGAGTTATAGTCTCCGGCTTGCATCGTAGCGAGAAACCACCCTTCGACCCCCTGTGGGTGAGCAGTATCTTGGCCTTGCTCAATTTCCGCATGACTCGCAAGACACCATCATAGGGCATAGAGTATTCCTCGCAGACTTCTCTGGTCATAACCGGTCGTTCACTTACCTCACAGCAGATGTAATACAGAGCATGAACAGCATAGAGCAGAGATGTACTTAGACCCAAGTTCACATCGAATGCCCTTAATGGTAAGCTTAATTCACGTTGTTACTCCCAGTTGATACCTGACAATCGTCCTAGTTAAAGCTTTATTTACGCCGGTCTTCTCTATTCACAGACACTAAATGTGGCAGTTTTACTTCTTATAACATATGCTTCTTACCCTGCATTCACACACGATTATTGGGATCAGCCAACCATAGCTTTTTCCCCTACCTGCGACTCCATCAGTTCGCATGCTGATTGCCTGACCTGCCCCTCCATTGTAGCCCTGCTTACTAAGGTAGGGCTGTCAGAGTTCCTGTCAAGTTGTTTTGCATCTGGATGCGGATGCGCGTTGCCTCGGGTGTGGGTGGGCGATAGCCCAAAGAGCTGTGCGGATGTTTCGTGCCGTAATGAATCCACCAGTGGCCAAACTCTACTCCGACCTCGCGAAGCATCCGCTCAATTCATTTGACTGTACCCCGTTTTCGGCTTATTACTGCCTGCTTCTCCGGCCCAGCCCAATATACTTTCTTTCGAACTGGATCGAAATATGGGTGCAGGTCACCGCTTTTCTCAATCCATGAACAGATACTGACGCCAGCGGTGGTCGGAGACACCAACGTAGCGCTGAATAAACTGGATGTGCGATGGGCGGGTCGGCTTTTTTAGAAGTTTCATTCCGGCCTGTTCAGGCGTGCGATTGCCTTTCTTGTTATTACACTTGACACAGGCGCAGACCATGTTCTCCCAACTGTCGGAACCGTTATTAGTTTTGGGGATAACGTGATCGACAGTCATAGGACCTTTGCTGGTACTGCAATACTGGCAGCGACGGGCGTCTCGTGTGATAACGTTCTTGCGTGTCAGCATAATACGTTTGAACGGTACCCTGCGATACTGCCAGAGCCGGACAATTGACGGAAGATCATAGCTGGTCGAGACGGTGTGTATTTGCAGACCATTTGCGGTTTCTATCATCTCAGCTTTACCCTGAAACAGGAGCACAATCGCCCGCCGCGCTGAGCACACAGTCAGCGGTTCATAGTTCTGGTTGAGCATCAGAACATTGCGATTAATGATTGAACCGTTTGACGAAGTCATCGTCTTGTCTCTCAGATCACTAAAACAAACGCCAGGCCTAAGCGAGTTGTCTGTCGATCGAGCGTCACCTGACATCGTTTGATAATATCACGGATCAAAGCCGCTGATATCCAACTAAAATCGCTCGTAATGCCATCGATGTCAACAGGATTCTGCGCGGCGAGGGAAATTGCGTCGTTACGAACATATCCAATACTATTGTCACTCTGGCGCTTTTCCGCTGAACAATTGCATTCCTGGACTCGCCTACTGACTATTAGACGCCGATGGCCGTGAGCGTGTTCAGACATCAAGCACAACCAAAGAACCAGAGTAGAGGACAATCATGTATCGTTTTACCCGCCTTCCACTGTCAGTTTCCATCGGCCTGTTCCTTCTGTCGAATCAGGTGCAGGCCACTCCCGAGCAGCGAATCCCGGGAGAAACCTGGCTTCAGTATGCCACACCGGAGGACGCCGGTTTCTCATCGGAGAAGCTGGCCGAAGCCAAAGTCTACTATGACTCCACCGCCGCCGCCGCTGTCATCGTGATATATCAAGGCGCCGTGCTTGTGGACTGGGGTGAGACAGCCCGACGGTTCCGGTGCCACAGCGCACGCAAGGGTCTGATGAGCGGGATGTTAGGTGCCTTCATTGACAAAGGGATAATCGATTCTACCACAACCCTCGCGGAAATGGGCATAGATGACACACCTGTCACGTTGCATCATGTCACAAAACAGAGTCAGGTCTCATCCCGCCTTTGGCGGGAAAGGACCTGACTCAACTCAGGAAGAGGGGTTTGCCAACAGACCCCTTGCACTTGATCACTCGATTAGCCATACTCTGCCCAAAACTGAACCATCAGACTCAGTAGTACAGTATGTTCTTGTTGAAACGATTTTCTCATTATCGCTACCCCATGGCACTCTTGATTGCATTCCAGCACCTGTTTGTTTTGCTGGCAATAGCACCTTATGATCGCAAGGATTGGCTGCTGGAAAACGTGCTGACTGTTGCATGCATTGTGGTGCTGGCGCTTACTGCCAGGAAATTCCCGCTATCTCGAATATCATACACGTTGATCTTCATCTTTCTCTGTATGCACCAAATAGGTTCGCACTATACGTATGCGATGGTTCCTTATGATACCTGGTTTAGTTTCATATTCGGGGAATCGTTGAACTCGATCATGGGCTGGAGCCGCAATCACTTTGACCGACTGGCGCATTTCAGCTACGGGCTGCTCCTGGCGTATCCCATCCGAGAGCTGTTTCATCGGGTCGCTCACGTGCGCGGATTCTGGGGGTATTTCCTGCCGCTTGATATCACCATGTCAACTTCGATGCTGTACGAACTGATCGAATGGGCGGCAGCGGAGGTAGTTGGCGGTGAGCTTGGAGCGGCGTACCTGGGAACCCAGAGGGATATCTGGGATGCGCACAAAGATATGGGGCTGGCGTCGCTTGGCGCGTTGCTGGCAATGCTGGTTACGGCGGCAATCAACGCCTATCTTCAGCGCGATTTTGCCCGCGAATTCTCAGAGAGTATTCGGGTGAAAGATAACCGGCCACTTGGCGAAAACGCCATCCGTCGTATGTGGCGAAAGAAGAAGGCAGGTGGGGATAAACGGTGATTGGACGAAACATGAATTATCGAGTAATCACGGCCGAACAGGATGGTGATCTTGTCGGTCGCACACAAAAACGTATCGGCGCTGAGTGGCCGGAGTTCATGTTACACGATCCGGTTGCTAATTATCTTACACTCTGCTACGAGAAACTACCCCGGTTTCAGTTTGTGCTGACAGAAATCGGCAGCGGTCACGTCGTAGCCATTGCCAACTCCATCCCGATTCAGTGGGACCGGCCGATCGAGGATCTTCCGGACAATGGCTGGGACTGGGCACTGACCAAGGGTATCGATGACTTGCGTGCAGGTCGTGAATCGAACATCCTTTGCGCGCTCCAGATTGTCGTATTCTCGCCGTATCGCGGCAAGGGGATTAGTACCAGGGTCGTTGCGGCCATGAAGCGGATCGGTTCTGAGTCTGGTTTGAGCGGGATGATTGCCCCGGTCCGTCCTAACCTCAAGTGTCACTATCCAGGGACGCCAATAAAAGACTATATTGCCTGGACTGACAAAAACGGCAGCCCGTTCGATCCGTGGCTTCGAGTACATTTCAGACTTGGCGCACAAATCGTGAAGCCCTGTCGCACGGCCATGCGCATTACAGGCACGGTTGTCCAATGGGAGGGATGGACACAAATGAAATTTCCGAAAAGCGGTCAACACGAAGTGCCGGGTGCGCTGGTCCCTGTTGAGATGGACCTTGAAGCTGATACCGGTGTTTATGTAGAACCGAATGTTTGGATGTATCATTCAGCCAGTTAGTGCCGATAGTAAAGCACAAGAGCAACGACTTATTTCTCTCGAAAGGAACTTCGCTATGAATACTCGGTCTAACTATGGAATCGTGCTGGTCGGGATACTGATGCTGCTTTTCCTGACTGTTCAGTGCAATCACGACAATACAAACAACAGCGGTACAGGTAACCTTATCACCGGCGACAGCACCAGTGCCATTCTGGCCGATCACGCTAGTGCCGATGAGTTTGGCTCGATTCCCGAATCCATGTTTGAGCAGATTCGATCAACCTACAATATATTCTACGGGCATACTTCGCATGGCAGCCAGATAGTGACTGGTCTAAACATGCTCGAATCGGAAGACAGTCTTTATGATGTCCCAACATTCCACGAGATTAGTGATGATCTGGGACACAACGGCGACACTTCCTGGGTACCGGCTACACGAACCTGGCTTAACGATCATCCTGACTACAATGTGGTCATGTGGTCCTGGTGCGGAGGGTGTTCGGACAATTCCGAGGCTGGTATTAACGCTTACCTAAATGCAATGTGTACTCTGGAAGCCGACTATCCACAGGTCACGTTCATTTACATGACGGGTCATCTGGACGGTGGCGGTCCGGACGGAAACCTGTACCAGAGAAACAACCAGATACGAACATTCTGTACCGACAGTGGAAAGATACTATTCGACTTTGCGGATATTGAAAGCTACGATCCCGATGGCAACTACTATCCGGACGACAATGATGACTGTTACTGGTGTATTGACTGGTGCACTTCGCACACCTGTGCTACGTGTGGTAGTTGTGCGCATTCACATTGCTTCAATTGCTACCGGAAGGGACAGGCCTTCTGGTGGATGATGGCCGATATCTTGGATTGAAGCAGCTAATCCCCGTAGGTCAGGTTGCTTGTCAACCTGACGTTCAGATAGAATTCAATAAATCTGTCGGGTTGCAAGCAACCCAACCTGCGAAGCTACGTTTTGTCACGGCTTAATTCGCTCAAATCCTTAACAATTTGAGTTATGTCATCGGCGTTGAACCCTTTGTCTTTGGCCACTTCTTCGAGTGTTCCCCAAATCGGTTCCCCACACTGAATACACATGATTCCATTCTTGCTCAAGTAAGAGACGGCCTCTGGGACCTTCTCAACCAGTTCCTCAATTGAAATATCACTTGTAATTGTCATTTTGGAAAAACATCTCCACTTATATTCGTCTCATCTCGAAACTGTGTCTACTCCCCTGTCGATGAGAGGGGGGCGAGCATATTCTCGGGTGCCAGGAGTTCGTCCAGCTCTTCTTTGGACAGCAGCTTTCTCTCAAGCACCAGTTCGTACACGCCTCGACCGGAGTTCAGCGCCTCCTTGGCCAGGTGGCTGCATGTTTCATAGCCGAGGATCGGGTTGAGCGCCGTGACAACGCCAATGCTCTTGGTAACATAGAGTCGACAGACCCGTTCGTTGGCGGTGATGCCGTCGATACAACGATATTTGAACGTTGCCATGCCGTTTTTGAGCATCTCGATCGACTCGAATATCGACTGGGCTATGATTGGTTCCATCA